>NZ_JAWRHZ010000010.1:0-20617 GCF_040308045.1 Proteiniborus sp. | reverse complement strand
GCTCATATTGTCATAGGCTGCAAGGTAGGCGTGGCTTTTCAGAAGCAGAACAAGCTGACGGTTGAGTGATGGTAGCATAACCAATGTAACGCATACAACCGTGAGGGCTATAACCGCCACCTCCGCGCCAGGAAGTCCAATGGATGTCACAACCATTCCCAGGACGCCTCCGCAAAGGACACCAAACACATTAGCAGAAAGCCCGATGCCAAACGTCAGTGCCAGGTTATCGGTGTAATCCAGCATTTCTCCGAGGATGCTCCACCAAAACAAATCAAAAATACCGCAGGCTCCAAGCATCAGCGTATCTACAATAAGATAATCAAAAGCGTTTCGTCCTAGTAGCATAAAGCTGATGAATGCCCCCATAATCATTGCCATGCCGACATACAAAATTCTGGAACGCTTCGCCTTCATGGGCAGGTTGCGCATAATAGCGAGCGCCAAGATATAAGGCACGGCCCAATACCAACTCACCAGCCCTGTCAGGTGCTCAAAAGCGGGGTTTATCACCTCGTACATCAGGCCGGAATTAATCGTGATGATAAAAACAAAAAGGCACAACAGCAGCAGTGGATTTTTAATGCCGTAGCGCGTCTTATTTTTCAATATCTTGTTCTGCTCGTTCTCTAACTCTACCGGTGACAGCCAAATAAAAACCGTACCGATCACAAGACAAAGCATAGAGAGACCAAGCCCGATAAACGGCGACCGATTCATGGCAACCACGTTGACCGCAATCATCAATAGATTGGAATAAATCAGAACGTCGGCACAGGATTTAATGCGCTCGTTCTTGGGCGTAAAGACCCTGAGGAAATATCCCCACGCTGCCACCGTGCAGCCGCTAGCATACCCGCCTATGATCAAACCTGTTGCCCATAAAACTGAGGGGGTAAAAAAGAAGGGTACAGTGGCAAGCAAACATAAGCACATGCCGCAGAGCATAATGCTTTTGGTGGCCACCTGCGACCTGACAAACAGGCCGCAGGTGAAAAGTCCTGTAAAATGTGTAATAATCGCAGCTAGTATGTAACCGGATGCATCTGTTCCACGCAAATCCAGCACGCTATATAGGACTTGTCCCTCAAACTGGAAGGACAGAATATAGGCAAAAAGAAAAGAAAATCCGGCAACGGAAAGCCTGCGGGCATTCAGAGTCTTTAGTCTGTTCATTTTATAACCTCCCGCTCGTCGGAGGCTCCACCTTTTTTTACCCATTCGTCGATATCAGTGATTTTGAAACGCCAGAGCTTTTCGACCTTGGATGTAGGCATACCGCACTGCTCAATCCATCGCATAATAGTGTGGAGTTTCACGCCAAGATAAACGTAGACCTCTTGTAGAGATATCCATCTGTCGCTATGTATTGTTTCAGGCAAAACCGCCACCTCGCTTTATTACAATTACAAAAACATACTTTTTTAGAATTGCACTATGTAATTATATCATAACAAAAATTGAATATCCATTATATTAGTAGTTTTATGTTGTATTGTGTAATATTATATATCATTGAAACAAACTCAGAATATTACATCCATCCTGTCTCCTCAACCCTACAAATTTATCTAATCTATTAACTCAACCCTACCCAATTTTAGGCTCACCTTTTACCACAAAAAAGTACCCTCCATATGTTCCCACAAACACATATCGAGGGCTGAAGTCGAATGGACAAATTTGCTTTATTTTATAAAGCCTAGTATTTTCAGGCCTTCCCTGGCTTTACTTTCTTGACATCTATACCACTGTATACTATAAGGGGAACATATCAGAATTTTTGCATTTTGAAGTCTTTTTTTTAAAAATGAAGTAATACCATTCCTTCTCTAGCAATCAAATCATCTCAACATGTGTTGGTATTAGAAAAGGATACTAATATTTATTCAGATTCCATCATATATTTTTGCTCAAACCCTTTATTCCTTAGATTTCCGTAAATAAATCCTACTATTGCACCAACGACTGCTGGGATAATCCAACCAAGTCCCTTTGAATAAAATGGTAGACCGTTAAAGATATTAATTTTTAGTCCAAATTGTCCTAAGGCCTCTAGGATGCTGACAAAGGAAGTACATAACATAGTAAATAAATACACATAAGAATTTCCCTTGAAAAAGTTATTTAAAAGTGCAAGTACCATAAGAACAATTGCCATTGGATATATAGCTGTCAATGCTGGAACTGAAAATTTAAGTATTTGTGTCAGTCCTACATTTGCAAATATCATGCTTGATACACAGAGTATTGTAACCAAGGTTCTATATGAAACTTTCGGTATCAACTTCTCAAAGTATTTGCTGCAAGAAGTTAGAAGTCCTACTGATGTTGTCAAACAAGCAAGTGAGAATATTACCCCAAGTAAAACTGACCCTTTTTTCCCAAATAAGTAAAATACAACATTTGTAAGTGTTTGAGCTCCATTCTCAGTTGCTCCAAACCTCGCCTGTGAAGTAGCTCCTAAATATGCAAGCATTACATATATAATCGCTAATAAAAATCCTGCTAACGCTCCTGCCTTTATTGTATTTGATACAAGTTTTTTTTCTTCTGTTACTCCCATTTCCTTTAAAGCAATAGAGATTACAATACCAAAATTAAGTGCTGCTATAGCATCCATTGTCATATATCCCTCTAAAAACCCTTTAAGTAAAGGAAACTCTGCATAATCACCAATAGGTGCTACAAATACACCTATCGGTTTAAATAAACTAGATACAAATATACTTGCTATCAAAACTAGTAGCGTAGGTGTTAAAACTTTTCCAAATCTATCTACGAGTTTTGATGGTGACATACATAACCAATAGGCTATCCCAAAATAAACTAAGGTATATATAAATAATGGCAAACTACTTTCACCTACTGTATTTGATAAAAATGGCGAAATCCCCATTTCAAAGGCTAAGCTTGCTGCTCTTGGTATACCTAGAAAAGGCCCTATCGATAAATAAATCAAAACTGTAAAAGCAAAGGCAAACTTTGGATGCACACGACTTGCCAGTATATGAAGTCCACCAGCCTTGGCAACTACAACAATTGCAAGTATTGGAAGACCAACAGCTGAAATTAAAAAACCTCCCATTGATGTCAGCATATTTGTTCCTGATAATTGTCCTAATAGAGGTGGAAATATTAAATTCCCTGCACCAAAAAACATTGAAAATATCATTAAACTTACAAATAATAACTTCCTACTGTCCATTTTTTCCATTTTGTAAACCTCCAATTTGTCTTTTTCATTATATGAGTACAGTTTATAATACCAATATCACTTTCCATAATGCGCCTCCTTTATTGATTATTTTTGAAAATAAAAAAACCCGTCCCCAAAAAGGGACGAGTTATACTCGCGTTACCACCCTAGTTTTATAAATTAAAAAACAAAAAATTAATTTATAACACTCACTAACGTACATTATAATACGTGTTCCTTATAACGGTGGACTACCTGCATTGCTTACTAAATTATATTTCAGCTCTGCTTCTCCGAGATGATTTTCAACTAATCTTTGAACATTGGCTTTCAGCATAATGCCAACTCTCTGTGGAACAATAGACTAGCATACTCTTTCTCTTCATAGAATTTATATATTAACTTATTTTTACTATATATTTTTATCATATATTATGCTCATTGTCAATAGTTTATTTACTTTCTTAATTAATGTTAACTGTGTTTAGCTGTATAATAGGCTCCTTGTTCCAACTGACTTTAATCTAACTCCTATTATAAATATCTTCACGTGGTCCTATTTCAATTACTGATATAATTAATTTTTCATCATCTTTGCTAAATATAATCCTAAAATCACCAACTCGTAGTCTATAGTTGTTACTACCACCTTGTAACCTTTTCACATCTTCAAATTGTAATTCATTTATCGCCTTAATTATTCTTAGTTAAGTACTTTTATCAAGCTTCTTTAGATACTTTAGACATCTTTTATCATATTCTATATTATATTTCATCTTTATCTATATCCAATTCTCTCAATAAACTATCTTGATTAATAAATTCACCATTTAATTTAATCTCCTCTATGCAAAGATATTCTTCTTCTGGTATATATTCAACATCCGTCTCATTTATCTTACCCATATATTATGTACCTATTCATCTTATTATTTCTCATCTGACACCCTCTTTTCTATATATTTATATGATAATAAATTTTAAACAATCCTTTAACTAATGAGATAAACAAAATAGCCCCCATTAATGTAAGGAATACAACTTCATTGAAAAATCCCGCTATTATTGCACCACACCCCAAACCTATAATACACATGTTTAATCCAATTGCACCTGTTTTTTGCATTATCATAATTGTACGTTCGTCATTTTCCTTAATATACAATTTCTTAAGTTCTTTTTCATCTTTCATAGCTCTTAAATATTTAAATACATCTAAGAGCAATAAAACCCCAAATCCACTAAGAATCCCTGCGTGAAAGCTCATAATTCTTCCAGATGTTTTTGGTAAACTGTCTTGGTTTAAGAGTAAAATCAGGTAAATAGCTATTAAGCTAATAAATAATATTATTAAAAATAGTACTCTGTTACGAATCTTTGTTCTAAATTTATCCATTCTATATCTCCCCCACTTCTGAAAAATCAAAAATCTCTTCAATAGTCATATTGAAATACCTTGCAATCTTATAAGCTAAAACTAAAGATGCTGTGTACTTTTCACCTTCTATAGAGGTAATTGTCTGACGGGTTACTCCTACTGCCAAAGCAAGTTCTTCCTGAGTAATTTTATTTTTTTCTCTTAATTCTCGTATTCTTGTCTTCAACCCTCACACTCCTTTATGTATAGTTTGCTTTGCATTTTAAGTATAGTGTACTTTGCATTCAATGTCAAGCAAGCTTTGCAAAATTGGTTTTTTCAATTTTGAAATCAATTTAGTCTGGAACATCTTGTTGGAGCAATAAAGTTTCTATAAAAAACTACAAAAATAACTAATCCTGTTTAGTTTTAAAACTAAACAGGATTAGTTATTTTAACATAAAAAATAGCAATTACTCCTTTTTCAATAAACAAACAGATTCCACATGCCTTGAGGGGACAATAATGATGTTGTAATATGACATTGCTCCCTTGGTGGTAGGTATATTTCTTATTTATTATGCTTTCTTTTTTGAAAGTCCAATCATCAAAAAATTCATCTCCCTTAAAAATTAAATTATAATGAATATGGAAAAAGCCCTAAAGTTAGCTGCTATAGGGCTTAGGATTATTGTAATCTAACTATATTAAATTTTGATATTCTCTTCTTCCATCAACTATAGCATATATAATAACTGTTTTCTTTTCTTCATTTACTTTGTAAAATATAAGGTGTTTCTCTAAAATGACTACTCTATACCCTTGTTTTTTCAAAATCGAATATCTAGGTATGCTTCTTGAGTTAGGAAACTCTTTTAAACGATTAATGGATTCTTCTATTTTATCCAAATATTTGAGAGCAGTATCAACACTACCTGAATCATCTGCAATATAATAGATTATATCTCTCAGTTGATCTTCTGCTTTGTCTGTTCTCATAATCTTATACATTTTCATTCTTCCT
This sequence comes from Proteiniborus sp., assembly GCF_040308045.1. Classification (NCBI taxonomy): domain Bacteria; kingdom Bacillati; phylum Bacillota; class Clostridia; order Eubacteriales; genus Proteiniborus; species Proteiniborus sp. Next base: position 15,037 of record NZ_JAWRHZ010000010.1, on the reverse strand, counting down.
ATTTACCAAAGATTCACGAAGTCTATCTAAAGATTCTTGCATGGAACCCACTCTTCCATTTTTGACATCATCTTCCGCTTCTGCAAGAGTTCGAAGCAATTCTAATTCCGCTTTCATTTGCTTGTAATCCTGTAATCCAAGAACAGCTGTATCGCCACGACCATTTACAGTAATAATAACAGCCTCTCTAGTTTCCCTGCACTGTTTTGATATTTCATTATATTTATTTCTTAGATCTGCTGATGGTCTAATATTTAATTCCATGTTAGCACCTCTTTCCACCTTATTGATATATGTTTATTATATCATAATTTGACTATCATGTAAATCTGAATATTTTCATACTCAATATAAGTATAGAAAATCTCTAAAGCTGACATTGCTTTTTTGAGAGTTAGTTGCCAGTTCCTCAAAGACTCAAATATGTATATATAAAATATTTTGGCTACTTCATCTAATTCTAAGTCATTAACATTTTTTCTTTTTCAAGTTTACTACTAATAGTATACTCAGTTAATTAAAATTATTTGCTAAGCTTTCAATCTTACTTTAAAAGAGTAGTTATTTACTTTTCCAAAACATTCCCTTACTAGAGCTTTATATCTAAACCTATCCACATTAACTTTCAAATCTGCATGAATGTATCCACATTTATTCCAAACCTTGTTGGTATTAATATCCTTGCAGTTATAATTCTTTACACACCCTTGGCAGTTAAAATAATTATTGATGACTATACGACTTCTTCTTGGTTGGAAATTTGGAACCATAAGCATTGAAGCCCTACCCCTATTTATGTAATAAATAGGGGTAGGGCTCATGTCAGGAATGTCCAAGAACTCGACCGTAGGGAGAAGTAATTGGATACATTCTACGACTCTTGCTCTATTCCTTCCAAGGATGTTCCATACATAAATAATTTTGACATTGTTCTCAATCCCTTCTTTCTGTTTTTGGACATAAAAAAATGGCGAAGTTTATATGGTCTTGGTTGACCTAAAACTTCGCCATTTTTTATTTAGTTTTTAATTTAATTTATAGAAAAAATATTTATATATTTCCTACTTCTTAGATAGAGATAATATTAAGAATATGTTGTTGTTGATATTTTTTCATATCCCACAATGAAAATTTTAAATATAGTTCCTATATATCTAAAATCATCTAGATATAATCTTAACAACTTGACTATCTATAGTATATATTCCTTCATAAGGACGTTCGATATACACTTTTTTATCATCTTCATAAACATAATAATTGTATGTTTTTCCTTCGGTAGAAATTTCAATTTTGTAGTATGGTGTAATTGTCGGAGATTCATTGGTACTCATAATTCTAGTTGGTTTTGAATTACTAATGTATGTAACTAGACTTGCAAAGTCAGTACCAAGTATTTTGTTTTCTTTATTATCATCAGTTATAACATCTATTGAAATTATATCTTCAATTGTGGGATATTGTATTGGTTCAGCAACTGGAAACATATTATTATAAATATAATATCCACCTAATATTAATACAATAAAGATTGTTGCAACAATAATACTCTTCTTCAATTTGCTTTACCTCCCTATTAAAAATTTTTTTACATCTCTACTCATAAATAGACTAAACATCGTTTTAAATTTTATTTTTTTGCCACATTTAATACTACCGATACGACGCTTAATGTAAAGAATGTGTCGTATTATTGGAGGGCAGACACATGGATCTGCCCCTACACACAACCATGATATATGCTAGAACCACTGCGATGCCTATTGTAAATGGTGTATCATATGAAACCGGATGGACACACAGGTCCATTCTTACCCACAATTTTATCAACCAAAATTAACCATTTATCCCTCAAACATCCCCAATTATCTAATGTCATCTGTCAAACGCCCTATTTTAAAGGGGCAGAAAAGAGTGTTTTTTAGCCGATTTTTGACCCACTTTTCGTCTTCAAACCACTATATGTTGTGGGTAAGCGCTATTATTTCTTATCAAAACCACAATACGTCATCAGAATTGCTGCTTCAGCCGTAGAATGTACCCAAGCACATCTCCCTACGGTCGTGTTCTTGGACATTCCTGGCATGAGACGTACATCGACTTCTTCAGTCCTTTCACTCCTTCACAAGTCGTGTTACGACTTCAACGTGCCTTGAGAGGTCAATAAAGATGTCATAGGTCCATATTATCCCCTTGGTGTCAGCATATATTTCTAAGATAATTTCAATATATTATAACGCTTCCGATGTTTTTAAATATACATTTTCGAGCAATTCTATCATCTCTTCGAAACCTACTCCTTTAATTCCTAAGTTTTTTAAATCAGGTCTATCATGATTAATCATTTCAATAAACAGCATAATATCCGCTTCTATTTTTTCATCTATTTCTACTTTACTGGAAGGTAATACATTAGCAAGAAGCCTAAATACATCATTTTTATGTTTTTTGATATTTCTTGAATCCACATGTTCACCATTTTTTAATTTTTGTTTCATATCAAGCCACGCCTTAATTTTAAATAAAATTACTGTTTCTATCTCAATAACTGAATATCCATCTACTATTCTCTTAGAATTTAGTAGGACATCATAATAAATTCGATCTAGAAGTATAGCAGAAAGGCTTAATATACTATCTTCTATGTGAATTGGTGTAAGACCCGTCTGAAATTGTAAATCAAAATTATACGGCTTACGGCTAAACAACTCAATCATAACTGGATACCCAGATTTTATAGGTTTACTAAATCTATAGAATTGTTCTTTTCCTGTACTTTTTTCTCGATATTGATATCCTCCATCCTCTATCAACTTCCAAAATTTATTTCCAAAAGAATCGTTTAATGCTTCTATAATTAATACAATATCTAAGTCTTTAGTTGCCCTAAATGAAGCACCTAATTCATTCATCAATATATCACAAGCAGTTCCCCCAATAAAAACATATTGATTTGTATAATCTCCCAAATATTCCTTGAATTTTTCTAATCCATATACCATTTGTTTTCTCGCAAGACTTCTTCAAGTGCCTGCTCTATCCTTTCATCATTTTCTTTTTTCAAAGATACATACAATGAAGCCGTATCTATAATATCTTTCATCATAAAAAGCTTAGGATCATATTCCCATATTTGAAGTTCTACCAGTTTTTTATCTTCAATAATATCTTTATTGCTTATAATTTCTAAACTATTCTTATTTAAATTATCAATATGAATTGCTCTTACTTTATGTCGAGGTGGATTTATCATAGATAGTTCTGATAATGCTTCTAACCCAGCAATCAATGAATTTTTAGGTTCATTTTTTACATAGACTATTTTTTTTATAGGAGAATTAAGAAAGACCTTACCTTTTTGAAAATAATCTGGATCAGAAATTCTACTATAATACTTACTTCTACCCGTCTTACCTCCGATTTCATAAATAAGAAGTTTAGCATTATATAGTTCATTTAAAGCCCTAGAAGATTTCATTGTATTCCATCCAAAAACTTTTGAAAACTCTGTCGTATTTACTACAGTCTCTTTGTTGTAAAGAAAGTAAAGATAAGCCATCTGTGCGGATGGAGTAAATGTACTTATTTGTTTTTCTAAAGAATCCCCTATATTTTTTAGATGGAGTCCTAAAAATGGTAAAAAAATTTGACCATCTTCTATAACAAATGGAATCTTATTCTGAATTAAGCTTTTTCTTCGATATCTTGTTATCTCCCTATAATAAAATACGATTTGTTCATTTGTTATTTGTTCGATTGTATTTATATGTTTCTTAATAGCATCAATCCCTGGTACTTCATCAATAATTTCAAGCAAAATGCACTGATTCCCTAAGATTTTCATTGTATAAAATTTATAAATGTCTCTTAGAAATATAGGAATTTTATCCATATAATCCCAGTTTTTTATTGTTGTTTGTTCATCTATATTATCTTTCAAATATCGTTTTACTCTCAATACTATTTCATTCACCTCCTAATGTAACGCTCATATTTTATATATAACATATATAATGTTATATTGCAAGTTTTTATTGTTACATTAATTAATAAAATTATCTTTTATATCTTTTATGTTTAATTTCAAAGTAAGGATTATACAGTATCTCACTTATGTTTATTTTGAATATATAAATCTGATGTAATTATATAAATAAAAGGCCATTGAATGTCTGAACTGAACATGCTCAATGGCTGGAAGTTACTAATATCATATGATCTAAGTATCATTTTTTTATTGTTATACCTTACCTATACAGCTTTTATACTTATATTATATTGATTATTATAAAATATTGCTTCTTTTATATCTTCAAATTTAATCTCTAGATTGTCGTCATAATAACCACATACATGAGAAAATGTTATATCTGATTTATTTAGCCTTTTATCTACCCAATGTGAATCATCTTCCCGTAAAATTTTTTCATAGTCTTCCATAGCTGCTAAAAATATATCTTCAATTTTTAATATGTTCCTATTATCCTTTACACAATATTCTAGAGCAATATCAATTATGGATGCTTTATCAATTCTTTGTCTATTATCCACTTCCAAGTAGCCACAAGAATCATCATTATATTTTGCTATTTTGTCTATGCATCTAAAATAATCTTTTTCTAATTTTAATACTATTATATCTGGTTTCTTATTAAAATCCTTAATTGCTTTTTGTATAAAATTTGAATTTCTTATCGCTTTGCTAAAAAATAGATTATAATTTGATGGATTGTCACACTTATAGGCAAATTCTTCAACCTCATTTAAGGTTTTTCTTGCTTCTTCAGATAATTTGAAATTAAATAAATCTAAATATTCTTCTAAATTAGCTAAAACTATCCTTGGTGTAATCTTCATAATTTACTAACCCCTTGTATAATGTATTTAGGTTAGTAAAGGCAACCCATAATCCTTTATTAGCTGAAAAATTATGCATCCAAGTGTATAATTAAGTTATTAGATAGAGTGTTGTCGTTCACCCCTTGAGATAAGATCTCGTACTTGAAAGACTGACACCTCTGCCTGATAAACTGATTACGAATAAGTTGGATGTTGACTAACTTAGATTAGTACTTCGAATATAGAACAAGGCGGTAGCGTTTATCAGAATAGAGGAACTATCTAAAATTCTTTTAATAGGTGATTATTTATGTTTTATTTAGGTATTGATATCGGGAAAAACAATCATGTAGCTTCTTTAATTGATGAAAAAGGCAAAATTGCATTTAAAGCTTTTTCTTTTTCTAATACCACTGATGGTGCTGAAAGTTTAATTTCTAAGCTAAATAAATTCACATCGTCTATCAGTGATATTGAAATTGGTATGGAAGCTACTGGTCATTATTGGTTGTCTATTTATTCATTTCTTGTAGAAAAAGGCTTCGTTATTCATGTTGTAAATCCTATCCAAACTGACGGTTGGCGTAAAGGTCTTGAAATCAGAAAACGTAAAACAGATATTATAGATTCAGTTTTAATTGCTGAACTTATACGTTATGGTGACTTTCTTGAGACTTCCTTAGCAGACGAAAAAACTATGTCACTTCGTAACCTTTCTCGTTTTAGAAACTATCTTATTAGCTCTATAGGTGACCTTAAACGTAAGACCATTTGTGTTTTAGATCAAGTTTTTCCTGAATATCAATCCGTTTTTTCTAACATTTTTGGTCAAACATCAAAAGAAATTTTACTTAATTTTAGTACACCTGATGATTTTGATCATATTTCATCAAATCAACTAAATGATGTTTTATCTAAAATTACATTAAAAAAATTTGCTACTAACAAAATCAATCAGTTGTCAGCAATATCTAAACATTCTTTTGGTGTAAGCTTTTGTTTAGATAGCTTTACTTTACAGTTAAAACTATTGATTGAACAAATTAACTTTATTGAAAACCAGGTCAAAGATATTGAAACTCAAATTAATGCTTTACTTGATGAAATCAATTCTCCTATTACTACAATACCTGGTATTGGTAATGTATCAGCAGCAACAATTCTTGGAGAGATAGGTGATATATCTAGGTTTAGTAATCCTTCAAAACTTGTTGCTTATGCTGGAATTGATGCTTCCGTTTCACAATCTGGCGAATATCAAAGCACCAATAACAAAATGAGTAAACGTGGGTCACCTTATCTTAGAAAAGCTCTCTTTAGTGCTGCTTTAGTAGCATCTAATTCTGATCCAGTTTTTAAAGCTTTTTATCAGAAAAAACGTAGTGAAGGAAAGCACCATTTAACAGCCATTGGAGCTGTCTCTCGTAAACTTTGTTACACTATTCATGCTGTTTTAAAAAATAACTGTGCTTACGAAGTGAGACTTCCTAAAACTGATTAATTAACTGTATCAATTAACATATTTTTACTTTAGGCTTGTTTTCACAGGTCTACTTGTGATGCATTTTTATACGACCTTTATATAAATTTTATGCTAAAAAATTTCGTTTTTTAGTATTGACTTTTTATAGTTGGTCTTTCTTTTCTATTTTTAGGCATAAAAAAATGGTGAAGTTACTTGATCTTTTTTCGACCTGAACTTCGCCATCTTACAATCTATATTTAGTTTTGAATTATATAAAAATAGATGTATTAGAATCTTTTATGTTCTAATACATCTATAATTTTCATTTTAAATTTGTCTAAGTATTATTTCTTATTAGTTGCACACAATATAAATGGTGTGTACTAATGATACCCCCTTTATCCTAATTATCCATCCTCTTCTCAAAGATAATCTCATAATCTGTAGGTTTACCATGCCCAGTATACGCTACAGGAAGAACCTGTACTAATCTCCAACCTTCTTTAGCATGTTTATCAATAATTTCATGATGATTTGCTGCTGTAAAAAGACCCCCTAAAGTGGCCTTTACATATTTATATTGATACATAAATCTTTTACCTCCTTATTACACTGTTCCACAATATTCTACAAATGTTCATCAATATATTCTTTAAAATATTTATATCCTATGGTTAGACTTTTATTTTCTATATTTTATACAAAAATTGCAAGTAGTAAACATATTACAGAAACCGTTGCAGCTATATAAAAGTGATTCATATTTATTTTATATAAGATGCTTGGATTGTCTATAAAGTAATTTATCACTTTAACATCTCCAACTTCTGCTGACAATGGCATCTTAATACTATTTTTAGAAGTATATATTTTCCCATCGACAAAATATTCAAAAGTTGCTAATTTAGCATTTATATGTGGCAATCCTGGGGACATAGCGGATTCAATATAAGTTATGGTTCCCTGAGTTTCCTTAACCTTATTTCTGTTTATAAATATGCCTATTTGTACTCTTAAGGAATATAAAAATGTAATAATAAAAAACAAAATGAAAAAAGCCTTTTCAGTAGTCATGCTTTACCACTTCCTTTTCTGAATATTCTTATATACAGTATATAATTCCTCTATCAATATATCAATCAAAATTAACCATTTGCTTCTCAAACATCCTCAATTATCCAATGTCATCTGTCAAATGCCCTATTTTTAAATGAGGATTTGATTTAGGAGTAGGGTCAAAAAATGGTGTTTTTTCACCGATTTTTAACCCGAATTTCGTACCCAAACCACTATATGTTGTGGTCGAGCCCTATTATTCCTTATCCAAACCACAATACGTCATCAGAATTGCTGCTTCAACATGCGTATAGACAAGCCTTTTATAGAATTACTCAAAATAGTAAATTTACCCCTTTTCTTCTAATTATTAGGGGGATTCTAGAGTAAAATATACCCCTATTTCTAATTTTGCAGCACCCCCTTTGCTCTTTTTTTGAATTTAGCGCATGAATTAGCTTCAATTAGCTTCAACTACACCCCCCGTATTTTCCTACACTTCTTCATCCCCAAGTAGCAACTCCTTAAGCCATTTAGGCAATCTACTAACCTTTTTAAATTGTAGAATTTTTTCAGCGACCTCTTTGGCATCTTCTTCTCTCCAAAATCTATCCTTAATATAGCATTCTTTACAGCAATACTTAAGGTGCTTTATCCCCAATGACTTAAAATCTCTGCCACAATATGAACAATTCAACTCATATGCCTTACGATGAGTTTTGTCCCATTCTCTTTTACATTCCATGGAACAATATTTTCTTTTTCTGCCCCTGGCATTCTGTTTAATATGTTCACCACATTGTGGACATATTATATATTGAAATTCTTCCTGCATTAATAGTCTGTACTTTAGAGCTTGTTCTTTCCCGAACCCATCTAATCCATTTCTCCTACAATATCCTCTTACAGAATCTCTAGACAATCCTATTTCGCTAGCTATTTTTTTATATCCTATACCCAAATGCCTCATTTGCTTAATTTTCTCTTCTTGTTCCTTTGTCATTATAACATACCTCCTTGACAAGCATTCATCACTCTAAAAGTGATATTTGTCAAGGATTTATTCTCTTTTACTTTTAAACTTTAATTAAATGCTCGTTCTGACAAGTCATATAACTTAGTTCCCATACTAATTAATAGATCTTTTAATTCTATTTTATCAATCCATTCTTTTGGTAAAGCATTGATACCATAAGCCGCACCAAGTATATTCCCACAAATTGCTCCAGTTGAATCACTATCCCCATCATGATTTACGGACATAATTAGGGCATTTTTAATATTAGAACCCTTTAATGCACAATATAAAGCAACTGATAATGCTTCTTCCGCAATCCACCCTTCGCCTAAACTCCTAATTGCTTGTTGGTAATTCTGATCACTTTCCGCAAGTGTTATCGCCTTTTCTATTGAATATAAGGTTTCACCATGGTCCTTATATTCTTTAAGTATATTAATTGCAGATAATGTACTATCTATAATATTTTCTCCATTTATTAATTCTGCAATTATCGTACCCAGTACTCCTGCTGTTAGATATCCCGTAGGATGGCCATGAGTTATAGCAGCAACCTCAGCAGCAACCCTAAATGCTTCCACTGGTTTTCTATTTAGAAACAAACCCACAGGAGCAACACGCATTATTCCTCCACAGCCTTTACTGTTATTAATTGGCTCATCAATAGTTCCCATTCTTCCACTTTTAAGTGCCGTTAAGCAGCTATTTCCAGGTGCTCTTTGAAAGAATAGGTCCTTATAATTTAATATACTATCTTTTTCTTCATGAGGTTGGAATTCAAGCCAAAATTTATCATTATCTGTGGGCATCTTATTTGTCTGAGTATAATACCAGCGAAGATACGATTGATAAATACCACTCCCTACATACGAACCTATGCCCCTTTCACTACAGCGCAAATAAGCCCATATCATTCCATCTGCAGTAAATAGTGACATCTGTGTATCGTCTGATATAAGTGCCTTCACTTTTGTTTTATCAATTTCTAAATCTGTTATACCCTTATCTCCAAACTTAGATTTGATTTCATCCAATGTCATAAACTCAACTGTATATCCAAGGGCATCACCGATGGCACCACCTAATAGAGACCCTATAAACAAATCTTTTTTGTTTTTCATAGCTAGACTCCTTAACTAATAATTTCGTCCATATACTCTTCCAACTCGTTTATATTATTTGAAATCAAGTCTGCAACTTTTATTAAATTTATTGGTTTTAAAATTACACTTGCTATTTTAGAACTAGAAATAGGATCCTTAACATCAATTTTTTGAACCGATGGTATATCACTTACTGAAGGATACAGTATTGTAGCAGTCTTATCTCCTATTCCACTTACTGCATATATTGCCAATTGATATAGCATCTCACGTGGTAAACCTTTATCCCATAAATCTCTATATTTAGCATCCAACAATTTTACTACTTTTCCATCTTTCATAAGTGCAAAATCTGGTCTTGGTGTAGGTGATTTTCTACGACATGGATTAAATCCTGGAGTATATATAAACATATCGTGTAAGCTAAATTGGTCTTTTACTGTGTATTCATCAGCACAATTTGCAAACAACCTCCCTATAAGTGTTTCGAAGAAAACATTCATATCAAAAAAGTATCCCTTTAAATTAATGTGGCTAGGGCTATTTTCTAATTGAATACCTTGTGATTCATATAAGATATTGATTATCTCAAGTACAGCAGCATATCTACCTGTTAATCTATTGATACTATTTCTTGCAAGTTGAAGGTTTCCTCTCGTTAAAGTAATATCTTCAATTTCTCCCTCCATATTTGAGCAAAGTCTTTGTAGTTTAACTTTTAATTCAGCATCCAATACTAGTCTTAGGCCTAATTTCAAACCTGCAAGTAGAGTTCTATTTAATATGTTATTTTCATCTCTATTAAAGTAATTACAGGGTAACTTATCTTTAGTCAGCCCTCCTTGAGCACAAAGCTTATTTATATTAATTCTACCTCGTGGTGATGATAAATCTTCTTCTCTTTGAATATAACTTTTTTGAATTCCTCTTCGAAGCAAATCCTCAGCTTCAACATATAACTCATAAATAAGTAAATCAAAGAATGAAAAATTATCTATGGAATGTTCAGCAATATTAAGTAACTTTAGCTCTCTCAAACCATATGTAAATCTTAATAACTGATATAAAGGCATTCCATTAAGCTTTGGATATACATTTATTTGCATACTTCCTAGCTTTATTCTGCCTACATAAGAATTACTTGTGATAGAGATTCCATCCTTTAGCTCAATAATTTCTATAATTCCTTTATCTTTTAGTATTTGTGAGGTATTCCGAGCATCATTGTCAAATAGCTCTACGTCTCTTAAAAATAAAGTTTCCCATTCCTTTAATTCAATTGCATCACACATTATGATTCATCCCCATTACTGCTATCATCAGCCTCTATCTCTTCTTCAGTGTCATCTTCATCACTTTTTTGTGTACCTAATCTAAGTGTCGGACAAGGAGATAATAATGCAGTGATAAGATTAGAGATGTCTGATGTGTTGAAAAGTTCCAACCTTATAGTTTGATTCTTAACATCAACTATTCCCTCTCCTAATATTCTAGAAATCATGGCATAGTCACCATAACAATATTCTTCTATAAGAGGGATAATATCTTCTTTTATAATTCGCTTAAACTTCTCTTGATCAACAATAGCTTTTTCTTTCTCTAGTAAATATGAATGACCTATTTGTAGATTACGGGCATCCTTACCAATATGTTCACATATTCTTATATTTAATTCTTTAAGCCAACCAGCTAGTGGTAAACCATCAAATTCTACCCCTTCAAGCAAACCATAGTCTGGCATTAGCTCTATAAATCCAAAGCGCCTACGGAGTGCAACATCTAAAAGTGCAATTGAGCGGTCTGCTGTATTCATTGTTCCTACCATATAAACATTTTCAGGTACTGAAAAAGGTTCATTGCATAAAGGAAGAATAACCTGTTTTCCTCTCTTGCCACTTTCTATAAGCATTATTAGTTCTCCAAATATACGAGAAATATCACCACGATTAATCTCATCAATAATCAAGTAGAATTTTTTATTAGGTGCTTCTTTTGCATCTGAACATATTTGCTTAAAGATACCATCTTTAGGTTCAAATACAGTTTGATTATTAATTACTCTTGGTTTAATACCCTCTATAAAATCCTCGTACCCATAAGATGGATGGAAGCAACACATACGAACCACACCATTAGTTCTACCATTACCTACTATAGTGTTTTTTTCATCCTCAGAAAGTGAATTGAATGACTTTCTAAATATATTCCTAGAAGCAAGTTCGCGACAAGCTTTTTCTGCAAAATATGTTTTACCTGTTCCTGGAGGTCCGTATAGTATCACTTGCTTTTTCCGGCCAAGAACAGCTTCTATCTCAGCAACAACTCCTGTCAAACTAGTTAGGGATACTTCTGGCTTTTCTTCAGATTCAATATTTTCCTCGTTCATTAGTCTTTCAATTTCCATAATATTTTCGATATCTTTATATGGGAAACATGAAGTTAACTTTCCTGCACTAGGCTTTGGAAGCTGAATAGGTTCTTTAAAGGTTTTAATCCAATCAACATTTTTACAGTGAGCATAAGGTCTCTCTTCCACATACTCATAGTTTCCTGAAACTTGACCTATTCCAAATACCTTTTCTCCCAATACCGCTACTACAACATCTCCTATTTCAATACCGTTAAAGAATCTTATAATCTCTCCTGCTTTTCTACTAGCTGTCTTATTATCATATTTGTAAAGCTTTACAAGTTGCTCTTGAATATCATTTTTCATATTATTACTTTCGCTATATGAATTCAAATCGCCTAATTCCGACCAACCAATAGCAACATAAGAGTTAGATCTCATATCGTGCCAATAGCTATTGCCATTATCCCCTGTACCAATTCTAAAATAGTTAACTGGAGAACCATACATTTCATTAATGGCAGTAGTTACATAATTTATCGGTAGTTCACATTTATTAGCCATTATTCTGAAATGACCAGCCATTTCATATAAATTGTCTTCTTTTACTGGGGTAATTCCACAGCAAATTAAACCATGTCTTTGCCATTTAGCTGAATGAAAATCATCTACGACATCTGGATATATCATATGATAATATTTATGGACCCAACCTAACCTATTCATATTGTATTTCATATTAGCGTCAAAGGTTTCTTGGAGCTTTTTATACTCGTCAATACCCATATCTGCATTTGAAAATTGTTTAATTATTTCCGAACCATATACTAAAGTATCTCTCAATTCTCTAGCTAAGGAAATAGCTTCATCTAATGATAGAACCTTTGGATTCTGTGGGTTTCCGGTTACCCACTTATCATCTATATTTCTTTTAAACATTACATACTTAAAAGCACTTCCTCCTGATATTCCTCCATAATCAGCTGCTCGAAACTCATCATCGTTTTTGAATTCCAACCAATACGTTAACCCATCTCTATTTCCTATATTCAACATAATATTTAATAGAATTTCACCATCTAAACCTTTTAGTACATCAGGACCAAATTTTTGTGAAAACAACTTATGACCTTGGTCTAACTGTTCATTTGTCAAAAGCTTTTTATCTAATAATAGTTTCTCACAGGTCTGTTTTATTTTATTGAGAACATCTTCTAACTTATCTAACTGTTCTTTTTCCAAAATAATCTCCTCCTTACCCTATATCTTCATTTATGTATTTCTTCATTATTTTTATAAACCTTTTCCAATATGGTGGATAATCGTTACTACCACTCTTACTAATTTTATATCGATTTGGAAGTTTAATCACTAGCTCCCACTGAGTTCCATCACATACACCAATGTCACAATATTCATCTCTCCAGCATCCTATTTCTAAGCCTATGAGTTCTTCAATAAAAGCGATCCATTGATCAGGTAACAAAGGTATTTCTTTTAATAATATTTCAGGATGAAAGTTTATATCATTTTTGGGATGCTTCAAATCAGCATACAGTCCACCAGGAGTTTTAGCATACCTTATTAATTTATTTTTTCGTTTTCCATCAATATAAACAAAATGAGATGTGCCAAAATATCCACCAACATAGAACTCAAAGGCTGTCAATTCATATAAAGGGATTAGATCCTTACCCCCAAAGTCCTGTCCACAAGCTTTGCAGTGTCTGGTTGGACTAATATCTGATATTAAACATCCACCTAATACAATCTTTCCATGTTCAGATTCTTCATAAGCTTCATAAGTGGGTTCCCCATATAGTATTTTTACTGTGTCTGTTGACCCACAAGCTGGACACTTTTTCTTAGGCATATAATTAACCTCCTTCTAGCTAGTTTAACATCAAATATCTAAACCCATATTTGTTATTTAACACAATCCTTATATATTATTCTTTATCTAATTCCGATAAAAATGATGCTCTAACCGATAGATACCCACGTTCGTTATTACATATTTCTGCCCAATCAAGGATAGCACATATTACAAAGCCTGGACCGAATGCTGTCTCTCCCTCTTGAACTCCTTGCACCTTATGTGCAATATAACCTTCAACTGAATTAAGCATTAATTTCTCACTACCTAGCCTAGCACCAGATTGAGCATTTCCCTTCTTTGCTTTGCCACCGTTATTAATTACAACCTCAACTGCTGCATCAAAGGCTTCCCAAATGAGTTGATTAGCTGGTGGTATTTTAGGAGATAAAAGTCCTTTACCATTTTCGTTAAACCTTATATCACAGCCATCACCATTAAAAAGAGTAATTGTAGCTCGCCCTTCTGCAGCATTAAGCTTATCCTTTATTTTTCTGACAACTAGACTATCAGTATCCTTTACTGGCATATCCTTTATAATTGGTCCAGATAATTCACGCTCTTCATTATGGATATTAGAAATTAACTGTAATTTACCTAGAATATCTGCCAGTTTCTTTTTAGCAGCTGGATAAGACATACCTTTTTCATTTTGAACTGCCTTAAAATTTCCTTGTTGTTTCAGAAAGCATTCAACAAATTCAAGTTCATCATTAGTCAAGTAATCGAACTTACTTAGTGGAAAATCTCCATTCAACTCAAGTTCACAATTATCACATTCAAGTTTTGTAGCCATTAGCTTTTCCTTGCATCTTGGACATACAGCAACTAGTTCTTTTTCCATAATATCCCTCATTTCTTTAAGCTAAGTGTATATTAGTTTGATAATTCTGTCAATGTAGTTATTAATATTATTACTTACTACTTTTTAAAAATAAAAATTGAGCCAGTAAAAGCAATCAAATTAAATCGCTACTTCTGGCTCTAAATAAATGGTCTATTCAATTTCACATTCAATCTCTGTACTATCGAGTAAGGTTACAATAATTTTCTCTTCCTTAAACACAGTAATCTTCTCTATAATTTTAAAAAATAAATCTATATCAAATTCTTCAAGTGGCTTTGCATCCTCCAAGATTTCAATGAATTGTTTTGACTTATATCTTACTAGAAGATTATGGATTGTCAACACTAATTTAGACAGTTTTTTTAAGGTTATGTAATTTATATTCTCTAGGGCTCAAGTATCCTAACTTTGAGTGAATCCTAATATTATTGAACCAATTAACATAATCAGCTAACATAATTTCTAATTGTTCTAGGCTTTCAA
>NZ_JAWRHZ010000009.1:0-9175 GCF_040308045.1 Proteiniborus sp. | reverse complement strand
ATCAAACTCTCAAATAAAAGTTCTTTTGTCTCCTGTCACTCGTTATGACGTTGACTTTATTTTAAGCGCATCTCAAAATTTACATTTTGGATGTTTGTGTTTTCTTCTCACTGTTCAATTTTCAAAGACCATCATTAATTTATCCCCGAAGGGCATCATTTCTTTGTGTCCAAAGGACCATCATTGTTAACTTTCCCGTCGGCTTCAAGAGCCAACTTAACTATGTTAACATTTTTGAATTTCTTTGTCAACACTTTTTTATTAATCTTTTTGTTTTGCTTTTTTTGTCGCTTAGTGACGACTTTTTTATGGTAACACATATCTCTTATTGTGTCAACCACTTTTGATTCTTTATTTTCATTTTTGAGGTAATTATTAATATACCATGTGACTAACCAACTGTCAATAGAAAATATTAATTTAAATTGATTTGAGCCAACCTTAAATGACATTCTACTTATATAGGAATCTAAATTAGAACTTTCCTAGTTCATTATAAATATTAAAACACATATAATGTATAATACATCATATGTGTTTTAACAAAATATATAGTTTCGTAAATATACTTAAAAATTAGAATTATTAGTGTATCTATCTTTACTTATCTATTGGTTTCATTGTAGGGAATAAAATTATGTCTCTAATAGAAGCTGAATTAGTAAGAAGCATAATCAGTCTATCTACACCTATTCCTAATCCACCTGTAGGTGGAAGCCCTACTTCTAAAGCATTTATAAAGTCCTCATCCATTGGATGCGCTTCTTCATCGCCTGATTCACGTTGTTTAAGTTGCTCTTCAAATCTTTCTCTTTGATCTATTGGATCATTAAGCTCTGAAAAAGCATTGGCTATTTCCCATGTGTTAGCAAAAGCTTCAAATCTATTTGTTATTAATGGATTATCTGGGTTTCTCTTAGCTAAAGGTGAAACTTCTACAGGATGATGCAACACAAAAGTTGGTTGCATTAAATCTTTTTCACAAAATTCTTCAAAGGTTAAATTAACAAGATGTCCCTTTGTCATGTTGTTTTCAACTTCTAGGTGTAATTTTTCCTTGGCAACCTTTCTAGCTTCTTCATCGCTTTCAAAAGCGTAAAAGTCAATTCCAGTTTTTTCTTTTACTAAATCATGCATAGACGCTCTCTTCCAAGGTGGTTTAAAATCTATCTCTACACCTTGGTAGTCTACTACAGTAGTACCATTTACTTCTTGAGCACAATGTGCAACAAGTTCTTCTGTTATTCTCATCATATCTTCATAGTCTTCGTAGGCTGAATATAATTCTATATTTGTGAATTCTGGATTATGTTTAATAGATATACCTTCATTTCTAAACATTTTTCCCATTTCATAAACTTTGTCAAATCCACCTACTATAAGTCTTTTTAGATAAAGCTCATTTGCTATTCTTAACTGCATATCTAAATCTAAAGTGTTATGATGAGTAAGAAAAGGTCTAGCTGCTGCTCCGCCAGCTACTGTAGTAAGTATAGGTGTTTCTACCTCTAAATATCCTCTATCATCTAAAAAGTTTCTTATAGCTTTAATTATCCTATTTCTTTTTAAAAATGTTTCTTTTACTTCTGGATTCATTATTAAATCTACATATCTTTGTCTATATCTTAAATCAGGATCCTTTAATCCATGAAACTTTTCTGGCAATATTTGTAATGATTTTGATAATAGAACTACTTCTTTAGCCTTGACAGAAACTTCTCCAGTCTTAGTTTTAAAGACTTCTCCTTTTACGCCAATTATATCTCCTATATCATAGGTACTGAATAATTCATAATCTTCCTGTCCTACAATATCAACCTTGGCAAAAATTTGTATTCTACCTTCACTATCTTGAACATCTGCAAAGCTAGCTTTACCATGACCTCTCTTTGTCATAATTCTTCCAGCTATGGATACTTCCTTTCCTTCCATTTCTTCAAAGTTCTCTTTGATGTTTTTGCTATGATTTGTTACGTCATACTTTTCAATTAGAAATGGATCTCTACCAATTTTCCTTAAATGCTCTAGTTTTTCTCTTCTAATAAGTAGTAATTCGTTAATGTTATTTTCTTCGTTAATCATTTGACCGCCTCCTAGTACACTCCTAGTACAATAAGTTATCTGCTAATAGATACTATTTCGTACTTTATTACTCCATCAGGAACCTGTACATCTACTATATCACCAGCTTTTCTTCCAATCAAGGCCCTTCCCACTGGAGATTCATTAGAAATCTTTTCTTCATATGGGTCTGCCTCAGCAGAGCCTACTATTGTATATTGAATTTCCTCATTATACTCAATATCTTTAACTGTTACTCTTGAGCCAATGCTCACTATTTCTTCAGAGATATCCTCATCATCTATAATCCTAGCATTTCTTAATGTCCTTTCAAGTTTAGCAATACGCTCTTCTAAACGAGCTTGCTCATTTTTAGCTTCATCATATTCTGAATTCTCACTTATATCTCCAAAGGCTAGTGCTTGTTTTATTCTATCAGCAACTTCTTTTCTTCTAACAGTCCTTAGCTCGTCATATTCTTCTTCAATCTTTTTTAGCCCCTCTGCAGTTAAAAAGATCTCTTTTTCAGTCATTTCCCTCTCTCCTTTATAAAAGAATTCTTTAAATAATATTTTTTAAATTTATTAATGTATGGTAATTGTATATGGTAGTTGTATTTATATATGCAAATGTTTTCTTTATAGACAACTAATTTTAGTGTATTTATTGTATGCTAAACAAGAAGCACCGTAAGTATCTTACAGTGCCTACCCTTTATTTATGAAGACTATTATAGTTTAGTAATCATTCATTGTCAAGAGTATATAATAACATATATTTACTTTGTCAAGAATAATGATTTGTTACGTCTTTTTCCATAATATATATTAACTGCATCTTTGATTTTGTAGTTTTTCCCATTTGCCCTAATTTCTATTGGTTTCATATTGTCTTGTTTTTTTATACCTTCATATATATAAGAAGGTATTTTATCTTTATACGAAAATAATTCTGAGTTATTTTTCAGTATTCCACTATTTTTAAATATTAAATCTGTTATTATTAGTAAATCTTTTCTCTTATCATTTAAAATTTCTAATTTTCTTCCTAGACTAGTATCTACTATTATTGCTCTCCTCTTGATATTATAAGCATCTAATTCTACATCAGATGCCATATTTATAACCACATCAAAATTTTGAACTGATTTATCCAACTTAGTTGATAATTGAAGCGATAGTCCTGTTTCGTTTAGAATCTTATTCATTAATTTTTCACAAAAGACCATATTTTTACTCATAATTGTCAAAAAACTTAAATCTTTTGCAATATTAATAGCTATTTTCTCAGTTAAATATGTATCGTCACTGATTATTAGTATTTCTTTTTCATTTATTAATTGATTTTTTAATCTGAATAGCTCTTTTAATACATAAGGAATGCTGTTTATAATTTCATTTCTACCATCTAATATTTTTAATCCACTATTATTTTCTATTTCCTTAATATTCTCTTGAGTAAAAGTATGAATTCTTTCTGTTATTAGACTTTTCATGTCTTCTGTTTTAAGTAAATTTATTGATTCAGTAAGTCTTGATATATATTCTGCTTTAGATAGATTTTTATATGTAGTGAAAAATCCAGCTGCATAACCACAGATAGTGTTTTCTCCTTCTTTTTCAAAGCTAAACACTATTCTAGGCTTTATTTTCTTTTGAAATAATAAAATAATATTTTCGGGTATATACTTTAGCATCCCTTTCTTCAGATAGTCTATATAATCCTGGGGTTCTAAAACATATAAAAAATTACCCTGGCATCCCCCTATCCCCTTTCAATTCATTTTTCAGCGAGATCTTGTTGTCTCCTTTTTAAATATTCTACTCTAGGTCTAAATCCTAGCTTATCTAGCATTTGATTATAATCCTTGTTATCCATATCCTCTGGTTTTTTCTTGGATAATGCTACTATTACTGCTTCCATTACATTAGTTCCAAAGGATCTTCCATTGAACTCAGGTGTAGTTGTCACCAAAAGCTCTACGCCTCTTTTTGTTAGTTCTTCAATATCCTTTGATGTGATTGTGTTTGTAATAATTATTTTTCCTTCCATTTTTTCTGGCATATATTTTTTAATATATAGGTAATCTCCAGCTATAATGTCTGCTTCTTGAAAGAATCTATTAAATTTATTGTTAGAAGCTGCATCTTGACTCTTTCCAGTAGGATAAAGCATATGAAAAGGAAGCCTTAATAGTAATGGTGCTACAGCTCTTGCTATATTGTATAAGGTATTATATGACTTAATTCTTAATGGTATTCCTAATGCAAATATTACATCTCCATACACAATGCTGCTTCCTTGTTCTTCAAATGCTGCAGCCATACCATATCTATCTAAAGCAGATGTAATCAAAACCTTTTTATCTTTAAAGCTTATAGTACCCTCTGCGTTAAGGAGTTCAATTATTCTTCTTTCTAATGTATCTTTTAAAAAAGTCCCATCTAAAATAGGGGTTATGGAAGCAGCTTGTTTTAATGGAATTGAATCTCTTATTATGTATCTTTTATCCTTACACCTTAAATACATATCTATTCCACCTAATCCAAAAGCATCTACTTTACCGTCTAACTTTTTTATGAGTTGTATTGCCTTCTCTTTATCTCCATCTGTCCCTATTCTTTCAATAATAATATTTTCGCCTAACATGTTTGTCTCTACTCTGTGGTTTCTTTTAGATGAACCTATACTAACACTCACTACTTTTTTCATCCCCATGCCTCCTTAAGTTTAGGTTTAAACTAACTTTCTGTTACTAGTTCTCTATAAGTTAAAAGCTCTTTCTCCATCTGTTCTCTATCTGCTACTGTGTTTATTTTATTTCTTACTTCTGCTGAATCTCTTATCCCTTTAATATACCAGGCAATATGTTTTCTCATTTCTCTAACTCCAATCCTGTCTCCCTTTAAATCACATAGTAGCTTTAAATGTTCTAAACACATGTCTATTCTCTCAGTTGGTGATGGGGGTGAAAGATGAATTTCATTTTCTAATAATGCTACAGCCCTTTTAAATAGCCAAGGATTGCCTCTGCTACCCCTCCCAATCAAAACTGCATCACATCCTGTTTGTTCTATCATTCTTATACTATCTTCAGGGGAAAAAATATCTCCATTGCCTATAATAGGTATTGATGTGTTTTCTTTTACCTTCTTTATAATATTCCAGTCAGCAGTTCCAGAGTAAAATTGCTCTCTGGTTCTCCCATGAACTGCTATTGCACTAGCTCCGTTGTCTTCAATTATTTTAGCAACTTCTACTGCATTTATACTATCTTCGTCCCAGCCTGCTCTTATTTTTACAGTAACAGGTTTAGAAGCAACACTTGTAACTCCTTTTACAATCTTGCCTATTGTATCAGGCTCCTTCATTAATGCACTCCCATCTCCATTTTTCACTATTTTAGGAGTTGGGCAACCCATATTGATATCTATAATGTCTATATTATCTTTTTTATTTAAATACTCATATACAACTTTTTTCATGACTTCTACATCAGAACCAAATATCTGTAGTGCTACAGGTCTTTCTCTTTCGTCTATAGCCATTAATTCTGCTGTCTTTTTATCCCCATAATAAAGTCCTTTTGCACTTACCATTTCACTATATACAAGTCCTGCCCCCATTTGCTTGCATATAACTCTAAAGACCATATCAGTAACTCCAGCCATAGGTGCAAGGAATACTCTATTCTTTATGTCTATATTGCCAATTTTCAACTTATCACACTCCACTTATTCTTTTTCTTCTTTATTATATCCATAATAATACATATATTCACAAAAAAACAAGTAGTCTAGACTACTTGTTTTTTTCGTATATAATTCTTAAACCTTCTAAAGTTAGTAACTTATCTATTTTTGTTATTGTTTTTGATTCACTAGCAATTAAAGTTGATAGGCCTCCTGTGGCTATTACATCTTTTACTTCTCCATTCATTTCTCCTATCATTCTCGTAACTAAATAATCTACTAATCCTACATACCCATATATTATCCCTGATTGCAGACTGTTTACTGTATTTTTGCTAATGACTTTTTCTGGCTTTATCAATTCTATTTTAGGCAGCTTAGCAGTTCTTTGGAACAATGCTTCACTTGATATCATTATACCTGGAGCTATGGTTCCTCCCTCATAGTCTCCGTCTTTTGATATAGCACAAAAAGTTGTGGCAGTTCCAAAGTCTACTATAATAATTGGACCACCATATTTTTCATATGCTGCAACTGCATTTACTATCCTATCTGCTCCCACTTCTCTAGGATTGTCATATTTAATATTCACACCTGTTTTAATCCCAGGACCAACTATTAGTGGTTCTTTATTTAAATATTTTATACTCATAGCCTGTAGTGAATACATAAGGTTAGGAACTACTGATGAAATTATTACTCCTTCAACATCTTCAATATTTAACCCGTTATATTTAAATAACTGATCTAAAATAAGTCCATATTCATCTGAACTCTTATCTTTATCAGTTGATATTCTCCAGTCCTTAAGCAATTTTTCACCCTGAAAAACTCCTAATACTATATTAGTGTTTCCTACATCACAAACTAAAATCATTGTTCCACCTACTCTTCAATAAAGTGATTTATATTATCTAAATTGTTTTTTCATACCCAATATTACACTTGTAACTATTATAACTGCAATTATTACTTCAGGTATACCATTAGCTATTCCTACTCCTAAGATTATCTTTCCTGCAAGGTCAGGATCGCCTCCCATCATTTCTACATACCATCTGCCATAAAATACGTAAATCATACCTAAAACCCCTACAGTATTAGTAAGAGTTCCTGCTATGGTACCAACTATTAAATCTAATGCATTATGATTTAGTTTTTTGTAGGATAACCATCCAATAATTATAGTAATTAGTACCAAGATTCCGCTAAATACTAGCTTAGTAATACTCATACTTCCTGATGAATACAAACCAATGTTTTTCGCAAAAGAGAAAGATAAGTAAGCTAATACACTTAACCATATACTGATTAAAATAATTATGGAAGTTTTTTTATTCATCTTTTTAACTGCTACAAATGTGTAATAAGAAACTAATCCTATCAATACTCTTGGTAGTATAGATACTAATGGATTATAAAAAACTGGTGATATAATCGTAGGTGTTGTAATAGCTCTGATCAAACTAAAGATACCAAATATGAGCCCAACAAGCATACCTACTACTGGTCCTTCTACTATAGCCCCTATAATTACTGGTATATGCATTATAGTTGCACTTGTAGGTCCTACTGGGATAAATCCTATTGGAGTCATCCCTAATACTGCTGAGATTGCACCAAGTACCCCAACAATTGCCATCTTTCTCACATTAAAAGATGATTTTGCGTAAACATTTGACATTAAAATCGCCTCCCGCTCTAGCTCCTTAAAAAGGATACCAGTCGAATATTTTATAGATATATTTAAAACAATATAGTCCAATTCCTTACGGATATTAGCTATATCACAATTTTATTTTAACAACTTTTACAAGTATGTGCAATAATATATCTATATTTTCATATTTATTATTTTTGGTAAACTTATAATAAAAGATAAGACGCTTTTCACCTATACATATCCATATAATCCTCTCACTGATACTTCACCGGAAATAACTTTAGATATATTGCCTTCACTATCTTGAACTATTAGTTCACCCTCTTCATTAATATCTATTGCTCTAACTTCTTTTTCTTCTCCTCTTAGGGTTAACCTAACATCTTTGCCAATAAGTGCCGAATTCTCTTTACATACTTTTATTGAACTATATACGTTCCCATTATTTTTTAAATCATTATATAATTCTTCAAAATAGTTTAATATTAATGCTATTAATTCTTTTCTTTTTATTTCTTTACCTGTTTCGATTCTTAGCGATGTTGCTATATCATTAATTTCTTCTGGAAAATCACTTATAGTTGTATTTGCGTTTATTCCAATGCCTACCACTAAATAATTTAGCCTGTTTAACTCTCCACTCATTTCAGTTAGTATTCCACAGACTTTTTTGCCATTAATAACTATGTCATTAGGCCATTTTATTTGAGTTTTTACTCCTATTTGATTTATAGCCTTCCACACTGCTGCTGCTGCAACTTGAGTAATTTTAGCTGCTTCTTGGGGTTCTATTTGAGGCTTTAAAACAATAGACATCCATATGCCCTTTTTATTAGGAGATGACCATTTTCTGCCTAGTCTACCTCGTCCATTTGTCTGTTCCTCAGCTATGACTACTGTTCCCTCAGATTCACTGCTATAAGCAAGTTCTTTGGCTTTTATATTAGTCGAGTTTATTGAATCAAAATAATAAATCTCTCTACCAATATATTTTGTATCTAAATACTCAGATATTTCTTCATAATTGAGAATGTCTGGTGTAGCTAAAAGCATATGTCCTTTTCTAGATACAGATTCAATCTCATAGCCCTCCTCTTTTAAGATATTAACATATTTCCAAATTGCAGTCCTGCTTACTTTTAATTGCTCGCTAATCTCCTGACCAGATATAAATTCATTTTGATTGTCTTTTAGTAGTTTTAATATCTGTTCTTTCAAGGTGTAACCTCCTTCTTGAATTACAGAACGATGAGGTGTCGTTCCCTACAATATTTATGACGACAAGGTATCATTCCTCACATACATATATATTAAAACAATTTAATGATAAAATCATCTATTATTGAGAAATAATTTAGGGCGCCTAATAGACGCCCATAAAATATATTATATACTTAAGACAAATTCTTCGCTATCGCTCAGAATGACACTTAATATTTAACTACCAAAGAACATCAAAAGTGCTCCTGCTGCTACTGCTGAGCCTATAACTCCTGCAACGTTTGGTCCCATTGCATGCATTAGTAGGAAGTTTGATGGGTTTTCTTGTTGTCCTACTTTTTGTACTATTCTTGCTGCCATTGGTACTGCTGATACTCCTGCTGCTCCTATTAGTGGGTTTACTTTACCACCTGATAGCTTGTACATTATCTTACCAAATATTAAACCTGTTGCTGTTCCTATGGAGAATGCTATTAATCCTAATGCTATTATTTTTAATGTTCCTATGTTCCAGAACTGTTCTGCTGTTGCTGTGGCT
>NZ_JAWRHZ010000008.1:0-58248 GCF_040308045.1 Proteiniborus sp. | reverse complement strand
GAAATGGGGATTTGTCATCCATTTTTGTTTATAAAGATATTAAAATAATTATCCCTTGCAAGGGGTAAGGATTTTTAAGCAATACAAATATTCAAAAATCAAGGGTTGTTAGAAATCTCTATTAAGATTTTTGACAATACCGAAAAAACTAGGGGGAAGTGGATATGAAGATATTAACTAGTATTGCTTCTATATTACTTATAATAGGAGCTATAAACTGGGGGCTTGTTGGCTTATTCAATTTAGACTTAGTAGAAACTATATTTAGAGGCAGAGATAAAATGACAGCAAGAATATTATATTCTTTAATAGGATTGTCAGGTGTATATACAATTTTATATTTAATCTTTTGACCCAGGCTAATGCCTGGGTCTTAAAATTTCTGAGCAGCAAATAATGTGCATTAATTTGTATTATCATACAACAAATAGACACGAGGCTTTATTTCTGATAGTATTAAAATGTATATAGCTTGAAAGTTATATTCTATATTAATATAAAGGAGAGTTTACTTAATGAAAGAAAACAAGGTACTAGCAACAGTTAACGGCAAAGAAATTACAGAGAACGAAGTCGAAGTATTTCTACAAAGTCTTGCTCCACAAGTAGCTACGCAATTTAGCAGTAAAGAGGGAAAAGCAAAACTATTACAGGAACTTGTGAATCAAGAACTATTTTACTTAGACGCTATTAACAATAATTTTGATAAAGAAGAAGCTTTTGTCACAGAGCTTGAATTAGTAAAAGCAAATCTTTTAAAACAGTATGCAGTTGCTAAAGTATTAAATAATATAACTGCTAATGAAGAAGAAATTAAGGATTATTATGAAAAATATAAAGACACTTTTAAAAAGCCTGAAAGCGTTAGAGCAAGCCATATATTAATTGATGATGAGAACACAGCGTTAAGTATCATAAAAGAAATAAAACAAGGTCTTGCATTTCAAGATGCAGCTAAAAAGCACTCTAAATGTCCTTCAGGAGCAAATGGTGGTGACTTAGGGTATTTTACTAAAGGAAGAATGGTTCCAGAATTTGAAAATGCTGCATTCGAATTAAATATAGATGAAATTAGTGACCCTGTAAAATCTCAGTTTGGTTATCATATTATATTAGTAACTGATAAAAAAGAGGCTTCTGAAAGCAGTATCGAAGAAGTAAGAGATGAGTTAGTAAAACAAATCACTATTGTAAAACAAAATGCTATTTATTCAAAAAAGGTTGCAGAATTATCTAATAAATATGATGTAAAAATTCAATAATATATCAATCAAAGCTCTAGTGTTTACTAGAGCTTTGATGCTAATAAGGCCTCTATTACATGTTTCTCAGAAATCACAAAAGATATTTTCTTTGAAACAAACTATAAAAAAGTGTTATAGTATTATTGTAGATATAAGCTGAATATATTTTTATTTCTTATATTATTGTAAATCTTTGTATATTTGTTAAGGGAAAAGAGGTGTTAATTTGCTACTACAAATGTTTAGTAGCTTAGTAGATAAAGCTGGACTAATAATAATTCTTGCATTTGCCATGTCTAAGATGAAGCCTTTTAGAGAACTTGTTTCCAAGAAAAACATCAGTATAGGCGATAAGATTATGTTATCTTTGATTTTTGCTATATTTGGAATTATTGGAACATATAGAGGAATACCTATAAAGGGAGCATTAGCGAATTCAAGAGTAATAGGAGTTTTTGTAGGTGGACTTCTTGGAGGCCCATTTGTAGGTATTTTATCTGGAATTATTGCAGGACTTCATAGATGGTCAATTGATATAGGTGGATTCACTTCCATTGCTTGCGCTGTTTCCACTCTTGCTGAAGGGATAATGTCTGGGCTTCTGAGCACAAAACTATACAAAAGCGAGCATAGATGGCTATTTGCTCTTACAATGGGAGCTGTTGCTGAGGCAATGCAAATGATTATTATTTTATTACTAGCAAAACCATTTTCTGAAGCGTTAAATCTTGTTGAGATTATAGGATTTCCCATGATAATAGCTAATTCCATAGGTATATCGATTTTCATAGTAATAACAGACAGTGTATTCAAAGATCAAGAAAGAGCTGGTGCCTATCAGGCTCAACTTGCTTTGAAAATAGCGAATAAGACAATAAAGTATTTTAGAAAAGGTTTTAATAGTGAAACTGCATATGAAACTGCGAAAATAATTAAGAACATGACTGGCTTGAAAGCTGTAGCTTTTACGGATACAGAAAAGATAATAGCTCATGTGGGGCTTGGAGAAGAACATCATAAGGTCGGAGACAAAATAATGACAGATATTACGAGAGATGTCATATCTAGCGGCACATATAAGATAGCAAACTCCAAAGAAGAAATTCATTGTATGTGTAAGGACTGTGAACTAAAATCTGCAATAATAGTGCCTCTTAAAGAAGAAAATAAAACCATAGGCACACTTAAATTATACAAAAGTGAAGAAAATGCAGTTTCTCAGGTTGATTTAGAACTTGCACTGGGATTAGGGCTACTATTTTCAACACAAATAGAACTTAGTAAAATAGATTATCAATCAGAGCTTCTTGCAAAAGCTGAGCTTAAAGCTCTTCAAGCCCAGATTAATCCGCACTTTTTATTTAATGCTATAAATACTATTGTTTCATTAACTAGAACAAGTCCAGAAAAAGCAAGAGATTTACTTATCCATTTAGGAAATTATTTTAGGAAGAATCTGCATACTAATGTGGAGGAAGTAGATTTAGAAAAAGAAATAGAGCATATAAAATCTTATCTAGAAATTGAGAAAGCCAGATTTGGAGATAAATTAAATGTAAAGTTTAATATACCAGATAATATTGATTGCACTTTGCAGCCATTAACATTACAGCCTATAGTAGAGAATGCTATTAAACACGGGATATTAGAAAAAATAGAGGGAGGATCAGTGGAGATTGAGGCTATAGATTGTGGAGATGAGACAAAGATAATAGTTAAAGATGATGGAGTAGGCATAGATAGCCAATATCTTGACTCTATTTTTAACAGCAAAAAGCAAAACGATTCTATTGGACTGATTAATGTAAATAATAGATTGAAAAACAAGTATGGTAAAGATTATGGACTAGACATTAAAAGTAGTATTGGGCAAGGTACAACAGTAACAATTAGAATTCCTAAAGATCAGGGGGGAGGAATGAATGATAAGATGTATAATTGTCGATGATGAAAAGCCTGCTAGAGAAGAGTTAAAATATTTATTACGTGATTTTGGAAAATTAGAAATTGTGGGCGAAGCATCACATGGAGCAGAGGCAATAGAGTTAAATAACAGGCTAAAACCAGATCTTATTTTTTTGGATATTTCAATGCCTCAGCTAAGTGGTATTGAAGTAGCACAAATAATAATTAAGGAACAGAAAAATAAGCCTCTAATCATATTTGTTACTGCTTTTGAACAGTTTGCTGTAGAAGCTTTTGAGGTCAATGCCATTGACTATTTGTTAAAACCAATATCAAAAGAACGGTTAGAAAAGGCACTTTATAGGATTACGAATACTAATAAATTTACTGATTCTGAGCGTGAAGAAAGAATTGAGAGGTTAATAAGCCACTTAAAAGCTGGGGATATTAAGAGAATAAATAAAATTATGGTTTATAATAATGGAATACTAATACCCATAGCACCTTCTGAGATATTATATGTAACAGTGGAGGGAAGAAATACTATTTTGTTTTCAACTAAAGGTAAATTTGAATTAAGCAGTACTCTTAGTCAGCTGGAAGATAAATTAAGCTCAAATAATTTTTTTAGAAGCCATAAAAGCTATTTAGTAAACTTAGATTATATTGAGGCAATTGAACCATGGTTCAATTCAACTTTTATGATAAAACTTAAATATGTAAGTGAAAAAATTCCTGTAAGTAGAAGCCAATCTAAAGATTTTAAGAAAATAATGGATATAAACTAGTTGCATTTCACACTTGTTTCTATGCAATTGAAGTACAAAATTAAGCATCTTGCACAGAATAAAACCTTTTCCTGTTTATTATAGATTATAATATGTTTAAATAATTCTATAATAAACAAGGGAGGGTTATTTTCATGGTATCATTTTTACTATCTATAGTTGCTTTAATTGCAGGATATTTTATTTATGGTAAAATTGTAGAAAAAGTTTTTGGGGTAGACGAAAATAGAACTACACCAGCAGTTGAAATGGAAGATGGAGTAGACTTCGTTCCAATGAGCTGGGGAAGAATTTTTTTGATTCAATTCTTAAACATTGCAGGGTTGGGACCAATATTTGGAGCAGTAATGGGCGCATTGTATGGACCAGCAGCATTTCTTTGGATTGTACTAGGAAGTATTTTTGCAGGTGGAGTACACGACTTTTTCTCAGGGATGCTTTCAATCAGACATCAAGGCAAGAGCGTTTCGGAAATAGTAGGTATCTATTTAGGTGAAACTGCTAGAAAAATAATGAGGGTTTTCTCAGTTGTTTTGCTTATTCTAGTAGGTACTGTTTTTATGACTGGACCTGCTGATTTATTGGCAAGTCTTAAACTAGGAGGGATATCTAGTTTAAATATTTGGTTAGCTATAGTACTTATATACTATTTCTTAGCAACAATTCTTCCAGTAGATAAAATAATAGGTAAAGTTTATCCTTTATTTGGTGCAGTACTACTTTTCATGGCAATAGGGGTAGGCGGCATGTTGGTTATTAAAGGGTACAATATACCAGAGGTAACACTTGCAAGTCTTCATCCTAAAGGATTACCTTTATGGCCAATGTTATTTGTTACAATAGCATGTGGAGCAATAAGCGGATTTCACGCTACACAATCTCCAATGATGGCTAGATGTATGACTAATGAAAAATATGGGAGACAAGTTTTCTATGGTGCAATGATAGCTGAAGGAATAATAGCTTTGATTTGGGCAGCAGCAGCCATGACATTCTTTGGCAGTACTCAAGGTCTTAGCGATGCACTTGCTGCTAATGGAGGTGCAGGTGGAGTAGTAAATATTATTTCAAAATCGCTTTTGGGACCTATAGGTGGAGTATTAGCAATGCTTGGAGTTATAGCTTGTCCTATTACATCTGGAGATACAGCATATAGAAGTGCAAGACTTACAGTAGCTGATGCAGTTAACTATGATCAAGGACCTATAAAAAATAGACTTTTGTTAGCAATACCAATATTTGCAATAGGTTTTGGACTTACGAGAATAGATTTTAATATAATATGGAGATATTTTGCTTGGTCCAATCAAACACTAGCTATGATAGTTCTTTGGGCTTCAGCAGCATATCTAATAGCTAAAAAGAAGCTACACTGGATAGCTACTATACCAGCAACTTTTATGACTGCAGTAAGTATTACTTATATATTACAAGCACCAGAAGGATTTAAGCTACCAGTTACTATTTCTTATCCCGTAGGTATTGTTGCAGCAGTGTTAGCTCTTGCTATCTTTCTTTTTAAGTTTAAGGGGAAGAAAGTTCAACTAGCTAAAAACTAATTTTTAGTACTTGTCATTAAGCATTACTCTTGTTATAATCAGTTTAAAGACAAATACTATTTTAGGTGTTGCCTTTAACAATATGTATAGAAATATAATGTTGTCATTTGTGAGATTTTGGTTAAACTAATTAAATATTACTTTAATTACTATAATATAAGGGGGAATAATCCTCCTTATTTTATTATTTTTTATAATTTGTTGTAAAACTTAAGAAAGGAGATACCTATGGAAGAAAGAGACTATTATAGAGTATATTCAGAGTATCTAAGAAATAAATATGGAGCAAAATCTTATAAGCTTCCAATAAATCTTCCTCTTACATGTCCAAATAGAGATGGCTGTGTAGGATATGGAGGGTGTATATTTTGTGGAGAGAAAGGGACTGGATTCGAGAATCTTTCAAATACCATTTCTGTTAAGAACCAGCTATTGGAAAATATGGATTATATAAAAAGAAAATATAAAGCTGAAAAGTTTATTGCTTATTTTCAGAATTTTTCTAACACATATATGGACTTAGGACTTTTTAAAAAATATATTAAAGAGGCTATATTAGAAGATATTGTAGAAATATGTATTTCAACTAGACCTGATTGTATATCGGATTCATATTTAGAGTTTCTTTCATCAATAAAGAAAGAACATAATATAAATATAAGTATAGAGCTTGGATTACAGACAGTTAATTATCATACCTTGAAAATGATTAATAGAGGACATACCCTAGCAGAATTTATTGACAGTGTGTTAAGAATAAAACCTTATGACTTTGATGTATGTGCCCATATTATACTAGATTTGCCCTGGGATAACATGGACGATACTATTGAGTGCGCGAAAATATTATCTTCATTATCAGTAGAGCAGGTCAAGCTACATTCTTTATATATAGTTGAGAAGACAGTACTTGAAAGGATGTATAAAAATGGAGAGATTATTTTGCTGTCAAAGGAAGAATACATAGATAGAGCAGTAGTATTTCTTGAGCATTTACACCCTGACATTGTGATTCAAAGAGTTATAGGTAGAGCACCAGAAGAAAACACCCTTTGTGTAAACTGGCATACTAGCTGGTGGAAAATAAGAGATGAAATTCTTGAAAAGATGGAAGAAATGAAAACATACCAAGGTAGAAAATGTGATTATCTTAATGGTAAGGCTCTTAGTAAATTCAAAAAATAGCGTAAAGCAAAAAAAGTTCCAGCCTCTTGTCTTTACAGGACAAAAGTTTAGAGTATCGTATTTTAATCATTGAAATGAAGTCGAAGAAGCAAGTAGTTTTAGTCTTTCTGAAGCGAAGCTGAAGAATCTTATGTTTTTATCTATAAAGTAATGGAGGAAATAAGTAATATGAGAAGAAGAAAAAAACCAGGTGCCAAAGATGAACTATTAAGATTAGATAATATGCTAATACTAAATCCAGAAGAACATAAAGGTAGTTGGAAGGATGTTGTAAATAATAAAAAAATACATGTAGAGCTTGGCACAGGAAGAGGACAGTTTATCAATACTCTTGCAGAAAAGCATAGTGATATCTTTTTTATAGGTATAGAAGTAAAAGAAGAAATACTTTTAGATGCAATAAGAAAGTCTATTGATAAAGAATTAGATAATTTAAAATATTTTTGGTATGATATTAATAAAATTGATTCTATATTTGATGAAAATGAAATAGAAAGGCTATATATAAATTTTTGTGATCCCTGGCCTAAAAAGAGGCATAGTAAAAGAAGACTTACCCATAGAAACTTTCTGAATAAGTATAGAAAAATATTAAAACCAAATGGAGAAATACATTTCAAGACTGATGGAGAAGAACTTTTTGAGTTTTCTCTAAATGAAATGCTTGAAATGGAATATAAAGTAAGAAATGTATCTTTAAATCTTTATAGAGATGAAAACATAGATACTGTAAAGACCGAGTATGAAGAAAAGTTTATCGGTCAAGGGAAAAAAATATATAGGCTATTAGGAAAAAATAGCAAATAGGCAGAAAAATTTCTGCCTAAGGTGTATTACTATTTCATTGAAGGAGTAAAAGTCGCACAATCTGTTTCTTCAGTTGAGCTTGCATTTCTTGGCTGTATCTCGATTTTTGCAGCAGAGCAATAATCACCGTCTGTATGATAGTAGCAAGTATTAACTACACATTTAACTCCGTTTAAATTTCTATCTGTTTTTTCAATACGCATTTAGCATACCTCCTTAAAATAATATTTCCTCAATCATATTGTGTGAAAAAATTAAAGAAATATTCATCCTTTGAATAATTTAGATAAAACAGTTGAAAAATAAATAGAAAATATGTATTATATCTATTATGGGGAGTTAACTCAGCTGGTAGAGTATCACCTTGACATGGTGGAAGTCGTAGGTTCGAGTCCTATACTCCCCACCAAATATACAAGCACATTAACTGGCATATAGCACTCCATAGTGGGTGCTTTTGTTGTCTTATCTAAAAGATGATGGGGTGAAAAAATAATGAAGTTACCTTTGGCTTTTACAGAGAAAATGAAAAAGCTTTTAGGAGATGAATATAATCAGTTTATCTCTACATATGAAAATGATCACTATAAAGGCATTAGAATTAATACAATAAAAATTTCAGTAGAAGAGTTTTTAAAAATAACATCGTTTTTACTTAAGCCTATACCTTGGGCTAAAGAGGGATTTTATTATATTGATGATGAAATCCAAGATAGACCAGGTAAGCATCCTCACTATCACTGTGGATTATATTATATACAAGAACCAAGTGCTATGATTCCAGTAGAAGTGTTAAATCCAAAGCCTGGTGATAAGGTCTTAGATATTAGTGCGGCTCCAGGAGGTAAATCTACACAGATAGGAGCGAGGCTTAAAGGTGAAGGAATTCTTGTGGCAAATGATATTAGTCCTAAACGTACAAAAGCATTAGTAAAGAATATAGAGATTTTTGGCATAAAAAACTCTATAGTAACTAATGAAGAACCAAAAAAACTAGCATTAAAATTTGAAGAATATTTTGATAAGATATTAGTAGATGCTCCTTGTTCAGGTGAGGGAATGTTTAGAAGAGATCCAAAAGCTACTAAAAGCTGGAGTGAATTTTCAGTTGATGAATGCAGAAATATGCAAAGAGAGATTTTACAATGGATTCCTAAACTATTGAAGTCTGGTGGAAGCCTTGTTTATTCCACATGTACTTTTTCTCCAGAAGAAAATGAAGGTACAATTGACTGGTTTCTAAAAGAGTTCCCTGAATTTGAAATACAGCCTATTGAAGGAATAGAAGGAATAGACAGTGGGAAGCCAGAATGGATTGGAGCTAATAGTGAAATCTCAAAAGCAGGAAGAGCTTGGCCTCACAAGATTAATGGAGAAGGACATTTTGTTGCATTACTTAGAAAAAAAGGTAATCTACAAGCAAAGCCATTTAAGTCATTTAGCCTAAATAAAGACGATATTGAGGAATATTCAAAATTTGAAGAAGAAAATTTGAAAGTTGACTTTAAAGATAGATTACATAAGGTAGGAAATAGATTATATGTTATTCCACACGACTTACCTGAGCTTACAGGTATAAATGTAGTAAATACTGGTTTATATATGGGAGAGATTTTAAAGAATAGATTTGAACCTAGTCAAGCTCTTGCAATGGCACTAAAAAAAGAAGATGTAACTAATTATGTAGATATTTCAAGTGATAGCATTGAAGCAATCAAGTACTTAAAAGGAGAGACACTCTTATTAGATGGAGAGAAAGGCTGGAAACTTGTTTGCATAGACGGTTATCCAGTAGGATGGGGTAAGCAAATCCAAGGCAGTTTAAAAAACTATTATAGAAGTCAGTGGAGAATGCTATAAAGACTTTAATTAAGAGGTGGTCATATGCAAAAAAAAGAAAGATTAGACAAAATTCTTTCGAATTTAGGATATGGAAGTCGGAAAGATGTAAAGGCATTAGCAAAGTCAGGTAGAATAGAAGTTAATGAAAAAGTGATTATTGATAGTTCAATTAAGATAGAGCCTTATGAATCGATAATAAGTATAGATGGTAAAACTGTAGAATATAGAGAATTTATATACTTGATGATGAATAAGCCTCAAGGAGTTATTTCTTCAACTGATGATTTTAGAGATAAAACAGTAATAGATTTAATTTCCGATAAATATAAGGTATTTAATCCTTTTCCAGTTGGAAGATTAGACAAAGATACTGAAGGGCTTATGATACTTTCAAATGACGGGCAATTATCACATCGCGTTTTGTCACCTAAGAAACATGTGGAAAAGATATATTATGCTGAAGTAGATGGGATAGTAACAGAAAAAGACAAGCTATTGTTTAAAGAAGGAGTAACTATTGATGATGGGTATAAAACTCTACCTGCTGAATTAGAAATTATTGACTCTAATAATATTTCTAAAGTCAAATTAACTATCAAGGAAGGAAAATTTCATCAAGTAAAAAGAATGTTCTTAGCAGTTGGTAAAAAGGTAATTTATTTAAAAAGATTAGCTATTGGAGGATTAAAACTAGACGAAAGTTTAGGACTTGGAGAGTATAGAGAGTTAACTAGAGAGGAAATACTTCTTTTAGAGCAAAAAAGACTATAAGATAGGAAAAAAACAATATATATCTTATTGTTAATTATTTAGTAAAATTAGATTAATGCGTTCTCTAAATTAGTTCATTCTTTTTTATAGAAGATTTAATTTATTGTGATATAATAGAAAGAGCGAATACAAGATTAGATAGGGTGTTATTATTGAAACAGTTTAAGAGAGAGAGTATTTTTGACAGATTTTTTGAGCATAGGGACTCCTTGATAATCCAATATAAAAATGGGGACATATCAAAAAGGGAATTTTTAGAAGGAAACTTCGACTTTGTACAAAAAATAAGAATAAAGCCTTTTTCAAAAGTAGATAGTTTTGAAAAGGGAATATACAATTATCAATACTATAATGTACTTGCAAAATATTATAATATGCTAGCAGCAGATATAAAAAATGATCCTAACTTTGTAAAACAATATAAGTCATGTAGATATAAAGCAAATTATAACTATAATGAAAAGGACAAAGCAACACTACAGCTGCTAAGATTTTTAGAGTTTAAAAACGTAGAAGCGTATTTTATCAAAGTAGAATCTACTTACTTAAATAATAAGCTGTATGAAATAGTGCTAATGGATTATGAATATGCAATATTCCATTCTAAAAGCAAATGGTTATTAAGGATTTTAAGAGAAGAGGGAGTATTTATTGAAAGGAAGAGAACTTCCTTAATAGATGGCTATATTAATGAAAAATATTGAAATAAAAATAAAGCGGAATAAATCCGCTTTATTTTTATTTTGCTAAGGTTTTTATTAACTCTTCTAGGCTAGTTCCTTTTTTAATCTTAAATTCTCCAGACTTAAGCTTTGTATCGAGTTTAAGCTCTTGAGATTTTATTAAGAAATCCATCTTATTATCAATAAGCCCTTTTTCAAGCAATATGTTTGCAATAGTAGGAGGCAATGAACCGCTAGGAATTTTAAGAGTGATGATTTCTTCTGTATTAGGATTTGTATCTATAATTGTATCATTATCTGATATGCTGTCATTATTGCCTTCATCCACCTCATTATCATTAGTATCAATATTATCATTAGTATCAATATTATTATTATCGATATCAACATTATTATCTTCAATATCATTATTAGTACTATCATCTATGTTATCTTTTTCTTTGTCATTATGACTATCTTTATCATTATCGACGATATTAGTTATAGTAGTCTTATCATTGTCTATATCATGCTTGTCCATGTCTTTTGCAAACAATATATCTAATCTCCATCCTATAATAACTGCAACACCTACTATAATTACTAAAATCAAAACATAGTCTGTGGCGTCATATAAAAAGTCTTTTATTTTTTCAGTGAAATTTCTCATCTATGTATACCCCCACTATTTAGTACTACTTAAATAATAACACACATTGTCAATACTTTTCAACAATCTTGAGTGCCAATATTTGAGAATCTCAATATTAGGCTGTTTTATTTTCTCTAATTGTTGGATATAATGGAATTACTTAATGAAGTTCATATTAATATAGATTATAAGAGAACATATAAAAAGAGGAGAGTTCAATAATGAAAGAAATACTAATAGATAAAAATGAACATGATCAAAGATTAGATAGATTCTTAAAAAAATATATGCCTAATGCATCTTTAGGATTTATATATAAAATGTTAAGAAAAAAGAATATTAAACTTAATGGTAGCAAGGCACAACCAGAGGATGTTATTAAAGAAGGAGATTTAATACAGCTTTATTTTTCGGACGAAACTATAGATAAGTTTATATCAAAACCTAAAGAAATTAGTAAAGGAAAAGCAATTAATATTATTTATGAGGATAATAACATTGTTATTATCAACAAGCCAAAAGGCATGCTTTCGCATGGAACAGGCAAAGGTCATGAAAACAATGTTGTAGATAATTTCATAAGTTATCTTTATGAAAAAAAAGAATATGTACCTAGAGTTGAAAAGACATTTACTCCTTCAATATGTAATAGACTTGATAGAAATACAAGTGGACTTATTATAGGTGCTAAGAATTTTTCTTCACTTAAGTTAATTAATGAAGCTATAAGAGAAGGTAAGATAAAAAAGTATTATAAAACCTTAGTAAAAGGAAAAATTGATAAAGCAATGGAACTTGAAGGATTTCTTGTTAAAGACGAAAACAAGAATAAAGTACAAATAATTAACAAAAATATGGAGGGTGCTAAAGAAATAAGTACCATAATAAAGCCTATGCTTACTAATGGTGAATACAGTCTAATTGAAATTGATTTAATAACAGGAAGAACTCATCAAATCAGAGCTCATTTGGCATCCATAGGTCATCCAGTAGTGGGAGATTTGAAATATGGAGATATAGGTGTCAACAAAAAATTTAAAGACAAATTCAAACTTACAAGTCAGTATTTACATGCTTACAGAATTATTATGAATGGGCTATTAGAGGATTTAGGTTATCTTAACAATAAAGAATTTATTGCAGAAGCAGATGATCAGCTAATGAATATTGAAAGTAAATTGTTTAAAAATCTTTAGAATTACATATCCTAAACAAGAGAAATATTAAGGAGGATGATAGTTTTGAAGATAAAAGAAATAATGACAAAGGATGTTAAAACAGTCAGTGAAGATTGTACTGTGAAAGAAGTAGCTGAGCATATGAAAAGCTTAAATGTAGGATCAGTTCCAGTATGTGATAAGTCAAATAAGCTTGTAGGAATGGTTACTGACAGAGATATGGTTATAAGAGGGCTAACATCTAGTGGCGAACAAAATACCCCAATAAATCAAGTTATGTCTACAAATCCAGTTTCAATAAGTCCTGACACAGGAGTTCATGAGGCAGCTAGAGTAATGGCTAAAAATCAAATAAGAAGACTTCCAGTTGTAGAGAATAATGAAGTAGTTGGTATAGTATCCATAGGAGATCTTGCAGTAAGAGATATTTATGTCAATGAAGCAGGAGATGCATTATCAAGTATTTCTGAACCAAGTAATCCAATGATATAATAAAAGCTCCTGTACAACTTGATATGATACTTCCAAAGTAGACAGTCTAATTAATTAAAATAGACTATCTACTTGGAGGTATTTTTTATTTTAATCAATCTCTTGAAAAATGTGGAATAAGTGATATAGAATAGGATTAGATGAAAAAATAAAGTAGTTAAGGGAGAGGTAGTTTTGGGCGCAGAAAAGATTAATGTGATAGTAGAAGAACATGGCACTTTTAAAGTAGATAAAAACATGAGACTGCAAGATTTGACTAAGAAGATTGATAAACAAAATTATAAAAGATATCTAGGCGCAGTTATAAATAATGAAGTTAAACATTTAGAATATAGAATAACTGAGGACTGTAGCATTAGGCTACTAGATATGACTGATAAAGATGGGCAACGAATCTATGTACGAACACTATGTTTTATTTATGTTAAGGCATGTAAAGATATATTTGACAATTGTGAAGTTACTATAGAGCATTCCTTAAGTAAAGGAATCTACTCAGAAATTCATAAAACAGACAGATTAACCCCAAATGATGTAAAAAAAATAATCAATAGAATGAATGAAATCATAGAGTCAGATTATGATATAAAAAGAGAGGCAGTAAACATTAATAAAGCTAAAGAAATATTCTTAAAACAGAATATGCATGACAAAGTAAGACTTTTAAATCATGTTACAAAAACAAATATACATGTATATAATATTGAGAATCTTTATGATACTTATTATGGATATTTAGCTCCTTCTACAGGCTATATAGAAAAATTTAATTTGGTATATTATCATCCTGGAATCGTACTTCAATATCCAGTTAAAGAAGAGGGATTTAAGATTCCGAAGTTTGAGGAACACCAGAAGCTATTTAAAATTTTTAGAGAATCAGAAAAGTGGGGAGATATATTAGATATAGGATACGTAGGAGCTTTGAATGATAAGATAAAGGAAGGTTTGATAGAAGAAATAATTAGAATATCTGAGGCATTACATGAGAAAAAGATTGCCTATATAGCTGACACAATATGTTTAAATGACGATATTAGAATAATACTTATAGCTGGACCTTCTTCTTCTGGCAAGACCACTTTTGCAGAGAGACTTAGTATACAACTTAAGGTAAACGGCAAGAAACCTATTTCTATTTCTGTTGATGATTATTTTGTAAATAGAGAAGATACTCCTATTGATGAAAATGGAGAATATGACTTTGAATCTATAGAAGCTGTAGACTTAGAATTGTTTAATAGTGACTTATCAAAGCTATTATCTGGTGAAGAGGTAGAGCTTCCTACATTCAATTTTGTTTTGGGTAGAAGAGAATATAACGGAAAAAAAATTAAGATAGATGAAGATCATCCAATTATAATTGAAGGAATACACGGATTAAATAACAGACTTACTGCATCAATACCTCAAAAAAACAAATTTAAAATATATATAAGTGCACTTACCCAGCTAAATCTTGATTCTCATAATAGGATTCATACTACTGATACCAGACTAATTAGAAGATTAGTTAGAGATCATAAATATAGGGGGAATAATGCAGAAACAACCCTTGAAAGATGGGATTCAGTAAGAAGAGGTGAGGAAAAAAACATTTTTCCGTTTCAAGAAGAGGCAGATGTTATGTTTAATTCATCCTTAGTATATGATTTATCTGTACTAAAAAAATATGCAGAGCCACTTTTACGAGAAATAGATAAAACAAGTATGCACTATAAAGAGAGTAAGAAGCTACTAAGATTTTTAAGCTACTTTACAGATATTTATGATGAACAGCCAATCCCTTGTACTTCAATAATTAGAGAATTTATCGGAGGAAGCTGTTTCTAAAAGGGGGAAAAGGAGCAAATGAATGATTTGTTGAGCAAAATTATTGACAGAAACAAATGCTTGACAAGTAAGGGAAAGGTAGCCAGTTATATTCCAGCGCTGAAGAGAGCAGATCCTAAACAACTAGGAGTTTGTGTAGCAGATATAGAGGGTAACATATTTGCTGCTGGGGATTACGGGCAAAAGTTTACATTACAGAGCATATCTAAGACAATATCTCTTATGTTAGCTATCATGGATAATGGCTCAGATAAGGTCTTTAGTAAGGTTGGAATGGAACCAACAGGTGATGCTTTTAACTCTATTATTAAACTTGAAACAATTTCTCCTTCTAAGCCTTTAAATCCTATGATTAATGCTGGTGCCATTGCAGTAGCCTCATTAATAAAAGGAAAAGATCCTGAAGAAAAATTTAATAGGCTATTAGTCCTTTTAAGAAAGATATGTCAAAATGATAAATTAAGTATAAACAAAGAAGTTTACTTATCAGAAAAAGAAACGGGAAATAGAAATAGGGCATTAGCATATTTTATGAAAGATGTTGGTATTATTAACGGGGATGTAGAAGATGTATTAGATGTTTATTTCAAACAATGTTCAATTGAAGTTGATTGCATAGATATAGCTAAAATAGGATTGTTTTTAGCTAAAAATGGTGTTGTTCTTGAAACAAGCGAAAGAATTGTAGAAGAAAAAGTAGCAAAAACTATAAAATCCTTTATGGTTACATGTGGAATGTACAATGCTTCTGGAGAATTTGCAATCAATGTTGGCATACCTGCAAAAAGTGGAGTTGGTGGAGGCATAATGGCAGCGGTTCCACTAAGAATGGGTATAGGAGTTTTTAGTCCTGCTCTTGATGATAAAGGAAACTCTATTGCAGGCTATGGTCTACTAGAGGATTTATCTAAAGAATTGGATTTGAGCTTCTTTTAAGCTAATGTGCCATTAACAAGAATTCACTCATAAGATATTATATAACAGTAGCTTAGTGGGTGATAAGATGAGTGAAAATGTGATAAATGGCATTAATGAAGGATTTAAAGTTAACCTTGGAAAAGAAGCAGCTATGGAACTTGAAGATTCATATGAAAGTATTATTTTCTTATTTTATAATGATAATCTAGTTATGATGTTTGATTCAAAAAAAAAGATATGGAAGTTTCCATCTGGGAAAAAAGAAAAACATGAGAGCGCTTTAGAGTGTGCAATAAGAGAAACTTTTGAAAAAACAGGAGCAATTCTAGAAAATTCTTTTCCAGTAGGATACTATAACACTATAAAAGATGAGGTTGTTTTCAAAACAGCTATTTACTTTGGAAAAGTAGAAAGGTTTGAAACTAGACCTGAATGGTGTGAAGCTGAATTAGTGAAATTATTTGATAAGCTCCCTCAAGATGTACAAGACAGTAAGATATACAGTATAATTTTAGACTACATTAAATCAAGATAAATTTTTATAATATGTTAAAGCCTGCATTGCTTGAACGAAGCAAGTTTGCAGGCTTTAGCATTAAAAGTCTTTGCTAATATTAATATTAATATTTTCATTATTAGTTGATAATCCTAGTATATAGAGCAAGGGACAAAACCTAGTTATTCCTTCTGCTATCATCATAGAGCCTGAAATAATCATTAAAGTTGATTTTCTAACTATGCCAATGCTAAGCAAGGTAAATCCTCCACTTAATCTAAAGGTTGCATCAATATCTCCAATGTTTTTTCTGTCTTTCAAAATTAACACCACCTTAGTGTATTATAAAAATAGTTTTCCATAATAGTATGGTTTGTATTACAATAGAATATATACGATGCAAATAAAATTTAAAGGAGGTAAACTATGAAGAAAAATATTTTTTATATTATACTTATGTTGTTTCTAATAGTATCTATGGTGGCTTGTAGTAAAGCGCCTAAAGATAACAATCCTGATACCAATCCAAATAGTAATGAAGATGAAGTTCAAGATATTACTGAGACAGAGAAAAATGTAACAATATATTATTCTGATGCTGATGCAACAAATTTAGTAAAGAAGAATATAACAATTAAGCCACAAGATAACACTTTAGAAGAAGAAATAATAGGTAAACTAAAAGAACAGCCAAGTGATGAAAATCTTTTTGCTGTAATACCTAGTAATGTATCTATATTAAGTGTAAGAACTGAAAATAATATTACTTATGTAGATGTATCTAGTGAAGATTTATATGGAGGTTCAACTCAAGAAAGATTTATGATAGACGGTATAGTAATGTCTCTTACCGAATTAGAAAACATTGAAAAGGTACAATTCCTAATAGATGGGAATAAAGCAGAAACATTGATGGGACATTATACTATAGAGGAGCCTTTTACTAGAGATGATATAGCTACACCAATAATTGAATAATAATTAAATCCAAAACACTTATAAGAAAAACTAAGGGATGCTTAGTTAAGCATCCCTTGAAAAACTCAATCCTTCTCTTTTCATTCCTACACTTAAAGCTAATCCAATACAAATCATATTTGAAAGAAGAAAAGTACCGCCATAGCTTATAAATGGAAGTGGTATACCAGTAACAGGCATTAATCCCATAGTCATACCAACATTTTCAAGTATGTGGAATACCATCATTGCAGATATTCCAATAACCATAACAGAACCAAAAATATCTTTTGAATTCTTAGCTATTTTAATTAATCTATATATTAATATAGCATATAAGATAATTAATACTAATCCTCCTACTAATCCAAGTTCTTCACCAATGACTGAAAAAATAAAATCAGTATGTTTTTCAGGTAAAAAACCGAACTGAGTTTGATTACCATTGTATAGCCCCATACCTAAAACTTGTCCAGAGCCTATTGCTATTTTAGATTGAATCACTTGATATCCAGAGCCCATAGCATCGCGAGTTGGGTCTAAGAAATCAAAAATTCTGTTTTTTTGATAATTATCTAAAGAAAACCATAAAATAGGGA
This sequence comes from Proteiniborus sp., assembly GCF_040308045.1. NCBI lineage: Bacteria > Bacillati > Bacillota > Clostridia > Eubacteriales > Proteiniborus > Proteiniborus sp. The sequence continues at coordinate 40,360 of NZ_JAWRHZ010000008.1, read as the reverse complement.
GACTTATTATGCTTGCAATAAAAGCATATATTATATACCTCCAATTTAATCCAGCTACAAAAAGCATAATAACAATGAAAAACACAAAAACAATAGCTGTACCGAAGTCAGGTTGTAGTAAAATTAAGACTACTGGTATAAAAGCAAAAATTAGTATTTTAATTAATGTAAATGGTTGATTTATTTTTTCGTGGTTTTTCTCAATAAATTTAGCTACAGAAATAATTACCCCTATCTTAACAAACTCAGAAGGCTGAAAACCAAAGGAACCAATTCTAATCCAGCTTTGGGCACCTTTTGCTGTAGAACCTAAAACTAAAACGGCAACAAGTAATAAGTTAGAAAAAATATATATGGGCATATAGAATTTGCCAAATGTCTCATAATTTATAAAGACTATAACAATAATTGAAAATAAGCCAAGAGCAAAAGCAATTCCTTGGGTTTTCAAATAGCTAATGCTACCTTCTCCTGCGGTGGCACTAGAAAGAATTAATAGGCCAAAAAGACCTAAGAGTATTACAATGAGTAAAAGTGTAAAGTCAAATCTTTTCCAAAGTCCTTTTCGTTTGTTTGACATGTTTAACCCTCTCTTTAATTAAACTACTAAAATTATAACATACTACCAATATAAATCACAATGTAAACTCAGAGTAAAAGTTTTTTGATAAGTTTTTAGGTATATATTCTCCAGTTGAATCAAGATATTTATATTGTCTGCAGAGGCTGTCTTTATTATTGATAATATAGTTTAGCACGTCAAAAAATATATCGATTTCTTCAAGAGTGTTGTACATACCAAAGCTAACTCTTACAAGCCCAGGTGTATTTTTTAATCTTCCAAATATCATATCTTGTTGAATTCTACGAATTTCTGCAGCAGAAAGATTCAAAAGTCTATGGACGTATGGATGTGCACAGAAACATCCATTTCTTACTCCTATGCCACCTTCATGAGCAAGTAATGAAGCTAGAAGTGAATGTGAAAAACCAGGTACATTAAATGATATTACTCCTGCCATATTAGATATTGAAATCTTATTGACATTCGAATATATTTTGACTTTTGGTACTTTAGTTATTTTATCTATAAAATATTTAGTTAATTTCATCTCATGCTCTTTAATTCTTTCCATTCCTATTTCGTTTATAACCTTTATGGCCTTAGCTAGTGCAACTGCACCTATTACATTTGGGGTGCCTGCCTCTTCACTTTCAGGAGGGGAAGAATAATATACATTGTTTTGTGAAACACTGATTATGGTACCTCCTCCTGTATATTCAGGTTCCCCACTTTGAAATACTGTTCTTGGTCCTACAAGTACACCAATGCCAAATGGTGCATACATCTTATGTCCAGACAAAACGACAAAATCTAAATAATCATCACCATTTATTCCTTCCATATTAATCTTGCGATGGGGGGCAAGCTGTGCTGCATCAACTAAAATTCTTGCTCCATATTTATGACTCAGAGACGCGATGTAGTGTATATTATTAATATATCCAGTTATGTTTGAGCATCCTGTAATAGTTACAAGCCTTACCCTACCTTCATTTGATTTTAGTTTTCTCTCTAAATCCTCTAAATCTAAGCTACCATCCTCAAGTAGGTTTGTGTACAGAACCTTACATTTATTCCTCCAAGGTAAGTCGTTTGAATGATGCTCCATAGGAGAGCTTATTACTATATCGTTATTATTAAGTTGCAATCTATAAGATAGCTTATTTATGGCTTCAGTAGTATTTTTAGTATATATAACAACATTTTTTTCGATACCTATATTAAGGAAATCAGCAACTATTTTTCTGGAATTATCGTATGCACGTGTTGATATCACTGACTTGTACCCTGTACCTCTATGTATACTTGAGTACCACTCTAGAAATTCATTGACCTTTTCAAGTACTGGTATTAAAGTAGGTGTGCTAGCAGCATTATCAAAACAAATATAATTTACTTTCTTGCTATTTCTAAGGATTACTTTTTTGTCTATACCTACAATATGTTTTCTTACATTATCTATAGAAAGCTTATTTTTCAACAGCATAGCTGGTCCTCCTAAATATTAAATAATAGGTTACATTATTAAAATATGTTATTTAATTGACTAATGACACAACTAAAATTAATGGTGCTGGTAGTTACTGAGTAATGAGGGTATAATTACCCTTAGTAGTAGGTTATACTTTTATAAAATTAAGGAGTGATGATATGTTCATAGGATGTCATTTATCTATATCTCAGGGCTTTAAAAAGGCTGGAGAAGTTGCAGTAGGTATAGGAGCTAACACATTTCAGTTTTTTACCAGAAATCCAAGAGGAGGAAATGCTAAAGAACTTAACATAGAAGATATAAAAGGACTAAAAAAAGTAATGGATGAAAATAATTTTGGACCACTTTTAGCTCATGCGCCTTATACTTTAAATATGGCATCACACAAAGAGGATACATGGAATTTTGCTAAAATGGCTTTTAAAGACGATTTGCAGAGACTTGAGACTATTCCTTGCTCATTATACAACTTTCACCCAGGCAGCCATACAGGTAAAGGAGTTGAATATGGAATAGAAAGAATATCTTCTGTACTAAACGAGATAATAACTGGCAATGAAAGTACATCAATATTACTCGAAGGTATGTCTGGAAAGGGAACAGAAATTGGAGGTACATTTGAAGAGTTAAGGTCTATTATTGATAAAGTAAAGCATAAAGAACTAATGGGAGTTTGCCTTGACACATGTCATTTATACTCAGCTGGATATGACATTGCAAATAATTTAGATGGAGTATTAGAAGAGTTTGACAAAATAGTGGGAATAGATAGATTGAAAGCAATACATTTAAATGATAGTATGAACGAGTTTGGAAGCAAAAAAGATAGACATGCTGGAATAGGAGAAGGCACCATAGGTTTAGATGCATTAATAAATGTAATAAAACATCCACAGCTTAAACATCTTCCATTTTTCCTAGAGACTCCATACGAACCAGAAGGACATAAAAGAGAAATAGAAACCATAAAAGAAATATTAAAAAACGGCTAAGTGACATGATACTTCCAAAGTAGACAGTCTAATTAATTAAAAATTAGATTATCTACTTGGAGGTATTTTTTTCCCTGTCTATGAATAATAATTTAGAAAATTATTGTATGGATGCTATAAAAGTTCCCAAAATAGCAATACTACTAACTATACAGTGTTTTACATTTGATTTCATAGATAGGAAGTGTAGAAATGTGTAAAAGCTTTATTTATAATATTATTAGAAAAGGTAAAGTAATACTATTTCTATTGATATTATCTTTATTTATAGAAAGCTATGTATTAGGACTTACAGTAGTAAGTGGAGAATCAATGATGAATTCAATAAGAAATAATGATAGAATATTAGTAAATAAGATATCATATATATTCGAAAAACCTGCTAGGGGAGATGTAGCAATTTTTAATCCTCCTATAAAAGGAAGAGAGGATGAACTATTTATAAAAAGAATTATCGCAGTCCCGGGAGACTATTTTGAAATAACAGATAATAAATTGTACCTAAATGGAATGGCTGTAACTGAAGAACATGTAAGTATTAATATTTATAATAGAAAAGAATTCAAGTTTTTAAAAGGCAGAGTTCCAAAAGGATATGTATATGTATTAGGCGATAATAGAGATAATAGCAATGACAGTAGAGTATTTGGTTTTGTACCAATTAAGAATCTTAAAGGTAAAGCAATAACGAAGGTTTGGCCATTTGTAGGAATAAAAAGTCTAGCAGTACACTATGAAGACAATTCAAATAAGTGAGGAAAAACAAAATGGATTTAAAGCAATATATAATTGATAAATCAAAGGCGTTAAATATAGATATCATAGGTTTTGCAAAAGTAGAAAAACTAGATAAAATGGCTGACTTTCTAAATAAAAGAAAAGAAAAAGGATATGATACAGAGTTTGAAGAAAAAGATATTTTACTAAGGATAGACCCTACTCTTTTAATGCCAGAAAGTAGGACAATCATAGCAATAGGAAATTCATATAATGTAGAGCACAAAAAAAGCATTTCTAAAGATATTAAATGGCGAGGACTGTTATCAAAATCTTCTTGGGGACAAGATTATCATAAAGTATTAAGGAATAGAATGGAATTATTAGCACGAGAGATAAATAAAGTTATTGATTTTAAATACACTATCTGTGTAGATACTTCTCCATTGATAGATAGAGAGATTGCTAAGAAAGCTGGCATAGGATGGTATGGTAAAAATTGTTCTATAATAAATGATTCTTATGGTTCTTTTATATTTTTAGGATATATTTTAACAAATTTGGATTTAGAAGAGGATCAAAAAGTAGAAGAAAAGTGTGGAGATTGTAAACTATGCATAAATTCATGCCCTGCAGGAGCCATACAAGAAGGTTATAACATTAATACTAAAAAGTGTATTTCATATTTGACTCAGACGAAGAACAGAATACCCTATGAGATGAGAGAAAAAATGGGGACAAAGATTTATGGTTGTGACACATGCCAACAGGTTTGTCCTAAGAACAAAGAAATACTTAAAGGCTATTCTAAAGAATTCGTTCCCAAAATAACAGATGGTATTATTGATATCGAAGAACTCATGACTATATCAAACAAAGATTTTAAAAATAAATATGGAACTATGTCAGGGGCTTGGAGGGGGAAAAATGTTTTAAGACGAAACGCTATTATTGCACTAGCGAATATTGGAGATAAAAATTGTGTTAGTTTACTAAATGGAGTATTATATGATGATAGTCCAATGATTAGAGAATATGCAGCCTGGGCTCTAATTAAAGTTGACAAAGATAATGGAGTAAAATTAGTAAGGGAAAGATTATCTAAAGAAAAAGATAATGAAGTTGCAATGGAAATGAAAAGATTAATTAAAATGCAAGAATAATTGTTTAGAAAAATCACTTGTTAAAAAAATGTCTCAAATGAAGGATAATTGATTTTTTTGTAGTAATTGTAATATATAATTTTATTGTAATTCCAAACTAAGTCTATTTCTAAAATTATAAAAACTAGGGAGGGTGTAAGATGAGTAATATTCATGATTTAGTATTTTTGAAAGAAAAAATTCAAGAACTAAAAGATCAGGGTGTTTACAGAAAGCTACCTGTACTTGAAGGGGCAAACGAAGCAGAGGTTATATTAAATGGAAAGAAAGTAATTAACCTTTCATCAAACAATTATTTAGGGTTTGCAAATCATCCTAGACTAAAAAAAGCATCAATAGAAGCAATAGAAAAATATGGTGCAGGAGCAGGTGCAGTAAGAACAATTATAGGCAATATGACTATTCATGAGGAATTAGAAGAGCTACTAGCTAAATTCAAAAGAGAAGAAGCAGCAATGGTATTCCAATCAGGCTTCAATTGTAATGCTGGTACAATACAAGCTGTTACAGAAAAAGGTGACATTATTATTTCTGATGAATTGAATCACGCTAGTATTATTGATGGCTCAAGATTAAGTAGAGCAGATAAGGCTATCTATAAGCATGCAGATATGGACAGTTTAGAGAAGGTATTAAAAGAGAGTAGAGATAAATATAGAAATATACTTATTATTACAGATGGTGTATTCAGTATGGATGGAGACATAGCAAAGCTCCCAGAAATAGTAGAATTAGCAGAGAAATATGAAGCTATGACTTATGTTGATGATGCCCATGGCTCAGGGGTTTTGGGAGAAAGTGGTAGAGGAACTGTTGACCATTTTGGACTTCATGGTAGGGTTGACTTCTCTATAGGAACTCTTTCAAAAGCAATAGGCGTAGTAGGCGGATATGTTGCAGGTAGTAAAACTATGCAAGAATGGCTAAATCATAGAGGAAGACCAATATTATTTAGTACTTCACTAACACCAGCATCAGCAGGAGCTATTATTGAGGCTATTACTATGTTAATGGAGACTACAGAATATACAGATAGACTTTGGGAAAATGCAAAATACTTTAAACAAAAACTTGGAGCTCTAGGATTTAACACAGGACATAGTGAAACACCAATAACTCCAGTAATAATAGGCGACGAAGCAAAAACTATGGAATTTAGTAGAAAGCTATTTGAAAATGGTGTATTTGTATCGGGCATTGTATTTCCTACTGTACCTAGAGGAACTGGAAGACTAAGATGCATGGTTACAGCTGGACATACAGAAGAGCAATTAGATAGAGCAGTAGCAGCTTTTGAAAAAGTTGGAAAAGAAATGTATATACTTTAGTAGTAAAAAGATGCAGGATATCCTGCATCTTTTTTATAGTGATTCAATCTATTATAAATGGATATCTATAAGATAAATACATAGTTAATAATAAAATTTTTGATTGAGGGGGATACTATGAAGTTTACTAAGTTAATTGAAGACATAAGGACTATAAGAGATTTTAAAAAAGAAGAAGTACCTGAATACATAATTGATGAAATAATTATGGAAGCTGGCGAGGCTTTATTAGCTGGAATAAGAAATGATATAGACATTAGATTTATCAAAGCTGGAGAGAAGTTTTATAATGACTTATCAGGGAAAGCAGGCTACTATGGTAAGATGATAGAGGCTCCTCATTACTTTTTAATATCATCGAAGAAGTTTGAAGGTTATATAGAAAACAGTGCATATGTCATGGAGAAAATCCGGTTAAAAGCATGGAATGTTGGATTAGGAACCTGCTGGTTAACCATAGAAAACGAAATAGAATTATTAGAGACTTTACAAATACATAAAGATTTTACTCCAGTTGCATTGATAGCTATAGGCTACCAATACAAAGGATTGTTCAAAACAGATACTTCTCCAAAAAGTGGAAGACTTGGGATAGAAGAATTAGTATTTAATAAACAGTGGGGTAAAATATGTACTACTGAAATGCTAGAGACAAGAGGAATTTCAAATATTATTTATTATGCAAGGTTGGCTCCCTCTTGGGGAAATCAACAACCGTGGAGATTTATTTTAGATGATAACAAAATAATACTAACTATTGTAGATAAAGATAAATCACAGCACCTAGATGCAGGTATTGTTATGTTATATTTTGAAAAAGTTGCACATGAGGAAGGCATAAATGGTAAATGGATGTTAGATGTTTCAGATATTAATAAGTATATTATGCCTGAGGAATACAAGGCTATAGGATATTTTGAAATTTAAAAAAAGTTCCATATAGAAGCCCTACTGACTTTGATACTAAAGTAGTAGGGTTTTTTGTTATAATAGTGATAAAATAAAATATAGTGTGACTTTTATATATTTTTGAGTTGTTTATTATAAAAGTGTCGCTAAAAATGAGGTGGAAATATGATAGTTGGTATCTGTTCAATAGAACTTATGATATATGAGTCAAACTCTTTAAAAGATAAGAGACATGTTATAAAAAGTATAATAGGAAAAATACAATCTAGGTTTAACGTATCTATTGCAGAGGTTGACTTAAATGATACATGGAGAAGCTCTCAAATCGGTTTTGCATGTGTCACAAATGATTCTACACATGCTAATCAGATTATTTCAAATGTATTAAAGTTTATTGAAGGTGATGGGAGAGTAGAAATAATAGAACACCAAATAGAGATACTATAAGAAGGAAAGGTGATACTATGGAAAGCTCATTAAATGAGAAGAAAATAATTGAAGTGCTTGATATACTAGATGCAACTTATCCAGATGCAGCTTGTGAGCTCAAGCATAATAATGCGTTTGAACTTTTAATAGCAACAATTTTATCAGCACAGAGCACAGATAAAAGAGTGAATATTGTTACAGAAGAATTGTTTAAAAAATATAAGACCCCAAAGGATTTTTTAAAGCTAACAGAAGAGCAACTAGGAGAGAAGATAAGAAGTATTGGTTTTTATAGGACAAAAAGCAAAAATATCTTAAAACTTTGTGAGATACTGGTTAATGAATATGAATCTAATGTCCCTTCAAGTAGGGAAGAACTAATGAAGCTACCTGGAGTAGGAAGGAAAACAGCTAATGTTGTACTGAGCAATGCCTTTGGACAAAATGCCATTGCTGTAGATACTCATGTATTTAGAGTTTCAAATAGAATAGGTTTAGCTAGTAGTGAGAATGTTCATGATACTGAAGAAGACTTAATGAAAAATATTAAGGAAAATCAGTGGTCTAAAGCTCATCATCTTTTAATATTTCACGGAAGAAGAATATGTAAAGCTAGAAAGCCATTATGTGATATTTGTCCTTTAACAGATTACTGTTTATATTATAAAGAAAATGTGGATAAATAATTTAAGATTGTTTAGAATAATAAACAGAAATTTGGCAAATAAAAAGGAAAAAAAGTATAAATGGAGAATAGCTTAATAGCATTATAAATTGTATAGAAGGTGGAATCTCAACCTATGGATATAATTAATAAGAACCAAATTGTATTCTCTCTAGATATTGGAACAAGAACAGTTATCGGAGTAGTAGGAGAATTACAAGATAATAATTTAAAGATTTTAGCAAGTGAAATAATAGAACATGAAAAGAGAAATATGTACGATGGGCAGATACATGATATTAGCAGTGTGGCAAGTATTGTTAAAAGAGTCAAAGAAAGACTCGAACAAAAACTAAATATTGAATTAGATAAGGTAGCTATTGCTGCAGCAGGAAGGGCACTTAAAACCTATAGAACAATGATTGAAAGAGAAATAGATTCAAGTATAGAAATAGATGCTAGGTTAGTTGAAAGTCTAGAAATGGAATCCATTCAATTAGCACAAAATTCCTTGGATGAGAATACAAAAGATGAAGATACTAGATACTATTGTGTTGGTTATACAGTAATAAACTATTATTTAGATGGCAATTTTATGGAGAACTTAGAAGGACACAGGGGAAATAAAATTGGAGCTGACGTTCTTGCAACATTTTTACCATATTCAGTAGTAGATAGCCTTTATACAGTAATGGATAGAGTTGGCCTTGAAGTAATAAATCTAACTCTAGAGCCAATTGCTGCTATGAATATTGCAGTGAAAAAAAGTTTAAGGCTTTTAAATATAGCACTCGTTGATATAGGAGCAGGAACTTCTGATATTGCTATATCGAGAGACGGTACTATTGTTGCATATGCAATGGCTTCAATAGCTGGTGATGAAGTAACAGAAAATATTGCTAAGACATATCTTCTGGATTTCGATGCAGCAGAAAAACTAAAAATTAGTTTGAATTCTAAAGAAATACAAAAGTTTACTGATATTGTAGGAATGGAGCATGAAATAAAAACTGATGACATATTAGACAGAATAGATACTACAATAAAAACTATTGCAAGAGAAATTACAGCTAAAATTCTAGAATTTAATGAGAAAGCTCCTAGTGCAGTATTTTTAATAGGAGGAGGGAGTCAATTACCTAGACTCAATGAATATATTGCAGAAAGTCTAGGGTTACAAAAAGAAAGAGTAGTAATGAGAAATACTAGTATTATTGAAAATGTTATTGATGTTCCTGAGCAATTAAATGGACCTGATGCAATTACACCAATAGGTATAGGTTTTTTTGCATTAAATAATATGTATAAGGATTTTATAGAAATAAAGGTTAATGACCAGAAAATAAAACTTTTTAATACAAAAATAATGAAGGTTACAGATGCCCTTGCATTTGCAGGATTTAATCCAAGGAGGTTAATACCTAGAAGAGGAGAAGAGACAACTTACTATTTAAATGGAGAACTGAAAAGAATTTTTGGACAGGCTGGAGAACCTGCTAGGATTTATGTTAATGGACAACTAGCTAGTCTAGAGTCCAAGCTTAATAATGGTGATAATGTAAAGGTGGTTGAAGCTACCCAAGGTAAAAAAGCAGTTATTAATTTATCTGATTGTATTGATTTAGAGAAAAGAGTAGTTGTTAACAATAAATACATTAAGCTAATTTCAGAAGTTAAGGTAAATCAAGTACCAGTATCAAATAATATTAGAATTAACCATGGCGATACAATAGAGACAGATGAGATAAGGCTTATCAGTGAAATTTTCGATTTATTAGATATAAATAATGATACATATTTAGCCTATAAAAATGGAATAGCCCTTAGCAAAGATTATAGATTAAAAAGTGATGACATTATTGAAATAAAATCTTTAGCTGAATCAATAGCTACAAGTGAAGTGCAAAGAGGTTATAAAACCTTAAATTTATTCATAAATGGAGATGAGATAGAAATACAACACAATAAGACAAGCTTTATATTTGTTGACATTTTTAATTACATAGATATCGACTTAACTAAGCCTCAAGGCGAACTTATTTTAAATATAAATGGAACTAAGGCAGAATTTACTCAAGAGTTAAAAGACAATGATATATTAGATGTTTATTGGAAGAAATAATCACAGTAAATGAAGGGAGATTTGACAATGGAGGTAGATGTTTTATACAGCAAAAAGGTAAAATGCCCTATATGTACTAATGAATTTACTACAAGTAAAATGAGGACTTCTAGAGTTAGAATTGATAGGGTAGATGGTGATTTTATGAATCATTATAAAAGCGAAAATCCTATAAAATATTACGTTTTTGTTTGCCCAAAATGTGGATATGCTGCATTAGAGAGTAATTTTAATAATGTGAAACTTTCTGAAAGAGAAATAATTAAAGAGAATGTCACAGCAAAATGGAAAGAAAGAGAATACTCTGGACCTAGAACTAATGATGACGCAATTCAGTGTTATATGTTGGCACTTTATTGTGGGCAATTATTAGATTTAAAGAAATATGAATTGGGTAATATTGCATTAAAAATAGCTTGGTTTTTTAGAGAAGAGGAAAGTAATGACGAAATACGCTTTTTACAAAATGCAGTAGAACTTTTTGAACAGTCATTTTATACAGAAAACTTGTCAGCTTCATCAATGGATGAAATAACGCTAGGGTATTTAATTGGAGAACTTCATAGAAGATTAGGAAGAAAAAAAGATGCAATACTATGGTTTGGGAAGACAATATCAAATCCATTAATAAAAACTAATCCAAGAATAGAAAAGATAACTCGAGAACAATGGCTTTTGGCAAAGGAGAAAGAGGATGAGGAATTATAGAAAAATTTATTATGAAAGTATGCAAACTGATATAGGGAATTTGTGGATAGGGTTTACAAGTAAAGGACTAGCTAGGCTAGAGTTTTTCACAAGCAAAGACCAATTTATTAATGATCTTAAGAAGGATTATGGACATATAGTTGAGTGTCAAAATGAAGCATCTGATTATAATAAGCAAATAAATTTATATTTAGAAAAAAAACTCGAGAAATTTGAATTACCCTTAGACTTAAAAGGTACAGATTTTCAAATGAAAGTTTGGAAAGAATTACTTAAAATACCATATGGAGAAGTAAAATCTTACAAAGATATTGCCATTGCTGTTGGAAGAAGCAAGGGTTTTAGAGCAGTTGGAATGGCTAACAACAGAAACCCTGTATCTATAGTAGTTCCTTGCCACAGAGTTATTGGAAGCAGTGGTGAATTAGTAGGTTATGGTGGAGGAATAGAAACTAAAGTAAAACTATTAAAGCTTGAAGGACTAAACATTATTGAAAAAGAACGAAACGGAAAAAAATTATATTTTGTTGCTTGATAAACAGTTGCTAACAAATAATAGAAATATTTAGTGAAGTGAATTTACAAGTTGTAGAACCTGATACCAAAATTGTCAGGTTTTTTTATTACACTTAAGAATATATCCCACATATTATGTAATAAAATATTTTAAAGGCGGGATATAAATGTATTATTATAATAAAAGTGCAATTTCAAAAAAATTACCTATTATACTAATACCAGGTCTTTTTGGTTCCCTTGGCGATGATATTTTATTAGGAACAGGAGATTTCAGTTTTGGCATGGCAGAACAAGTATATAGACCCATAATAGATAATCTAAAGGAATTAGGCTATAAGGAAGAGGAGAACCTATTCGTAGCTTTTTATGATTGGAGAAAGGGCTGCGAATATAATACACAAAAGTATTTGATACCAAAAATAGAAGTTGCTAAGAGAACTTCTATGGGAAATAAAGTAGATATTATAGGGCATAGCTTAGGGGGCATAGTTGCTCGCACTTATGTTCAAGGTCAATCCTATAATAATGATGTGAGAAACCTTATAATGATGGGAACTCCAAACTTAGGTGCAGTAAATGCTTATTATTTTTGGAGTGGAGGACAGGTGCCTTATGACAAACTAGAAAAAAATGTACTCTATCAATTATTAAAAATAGGTTTTTTTTGGATATATAGATTTCTACATGGTTCAGTAGATGATATAAATATTCTAAGAAAGTTATTTCCAGTAGTAGAAGAATTACTTCCTAGCTTTGATTATGGAGATTATTTGTTCTATGATGATAATACAGGAATTAAAAAGCCAGTACCTATTACACAGATGGAATCTGTAAACAGGCATTTAAATCAACTTAACAAGACTAACCATTTATTATTTAATAGAGGAATAAAACCATATCATATAATAGGAATTGGATTTGAGACAACAGATATAATTTGTGTAAGTAAAAATGAAAAGAGAATGGATAAGTGGATTGACGGAAAACCAGTATATTCTATATCAATGCCATATGGAGATGGAACCATAACCATAGGTAGTGCAGAAGCTACAATATATAGCAAAAATTATTACATGAATTCAAATCATGGGGATATGTTAGCGAAATCAAAAGATATATTAGCTTCAATACTTAAATGTCCAACATCTCATAAAAAAGAACAAAAAAGAGAAGTAAAGCCAAGTTATATATATAGCATTATATTGAGAAATGTTTCAAATGCAGGGATTAAATATGCCAACTCAGAAATTACCGTAAACGTAATGGGCAACACTAATATTAGAAACCTTATTACAAGAAGAATAGGTGATAATTTAAATTGGATTATGATAAGCTCAAAAGAAAAAGAAAAAATTGAACTTAAATTAAATTCAGAAAAAGAACAGGCTTATGAAGTTCTAGTATTTTTTGCTAAAAAAAATGGTGAGATTGAAATGATCAGAAAAAGTTATAATAGTAAGAATGCCACTATAAATCTTTATGGAACAAATCTCATATAGATGTAGAGTAAGTCATTGATGAACATTATGTCTTGAATTAAAATATTGGTTTTGCTATTATTTAGATGTATCATATAATAAAGGTAATTACTATATAACAGGAGGAGAAAAACGATGAAAAGCATAATGAAGAAACTAACTTCCATAGTTTTGGTACTATTAATGTTCTTTACTTTGATAACTGGATGTACACCAAAAGAGGAAAGCCCAAACAAAGAGGAGAATCCTATAACATCAGAAGAAAGTAGCCAAATTTACCCAATGGAAGTAGAGGATGGGTTCGGAAATAAAGTAACCATCGAAAAACAACCAACGAAAATTATATCTCTTGCTCCAAGTCATACAGAAATTCTTTTTGCATTAGGTTTAGATAATGAAGTAGTAGGGGTATCTACGTACTGTATCTACCCAGAGGAAGCTAATGCAAAAGAAAAAGTTGGAGATGCATTTAATGTAAATATAGAAAAAATACTAGAGCTAAATCCAGATTTAGTTATTCAATATGGTCCTGGCAAAGAGGACGTAAATAATAAAATAAGAAATGCTGGTATAGCCTTACTTAGTTATGAGCCAGAATCTATAGACTCTGTTATTAATCTTATAGAGGAAATTGGGAAAATTACAAACACTATGATACAAGCAAAGTCTGTGACAGTTGATATGATGAGTAAAAGGGATTATATAACTAACAAGGTAAGTAAAGTAGAAGAAAAAGCAAAAGTGTTTTTTGAAATTTGGGATGAGCCGTTACAAGCTGCAGGTCCTGGTTCATTTATAGATGAACTAATAAGATTATCTGGTGGTGAAAATATAGCAAGTGATGCAGAAGGACCATATGCTCAGTTCGATTTAGAACAGCTTATAGAAAGAAATCCTGATGTCTATTTAATGTCCAAAGATCTTGAGACTAAGACTATCGAATCAGTAAAATCAAGACCAGGATTTAGTGAGATAAATGCAATCAAAAACGATAGGATATATATGTTAGATCCTCTAATATCAATACCTGGTCCAAGAATAGTTGATGGACTTGAAATAGTAGCTAAGAGTATATATCCAGAGCTTTTTGAGAAGAAATAAAGAAGGGCTTAAGATGGAAACCAAAACGATAAAAAAGCAAAAATGGAGCTTTATTGTTATAGTTACTATAATTGCTCTAGTTTTTAGTATTATAGTGTTTTCAACCATAGGTTCAGCAAATATCAAGGCTACGGATACTTTGAAAATTGTTCTTTCTACAATACCTTTAATTGGAGAAAAAGTTAGTATTTCAGATATTCCACAATCCTATATTACTATTATCCTAAATATTAGAATCCCTAGGGTTCTTATTGGAGTAATTGTTGGTGCTGCATTAGCGGGTGTAGGAGCTGTATTTCAAGGTATGTTTAAAAACCCTATGGCAGACCCATATGTTATTGGAATATCTTCAGGGGCAGCTTTAGGAGCAGGGTTAGTAATAATCTTTAACATAACTTGGACAGCCTTAGGGATGACTTCCATTTCCATGGGAGCATTTTTTGGAGCAATTCTTAGCACTTTTTTAGTTTATTGGATTTCCAAAGTGAAAAATAAGGTTCCAATTACTATTTTACTCTTGTCAGGAATTGCTGTAGGACAATTTTTGACAGCCATACTATCTTTTCTAATGGTAATCTATACAAAAGATATGACTAAAATAATTTATTGGACATTAGGTAGTTTTTCGGGGAAAGGTTGGGAGCACCTAGTATCAATATCTATACCTATGATATTATCTATGGTTATCTTGAACTTTTTTTCAAAAGATTTAAATATTATGCTACTAGGAGAAGAATCAGCACAAAACTTAGGTGTTGACGTTGAAAAGACAAAAATAATTATATTGATTATATGTTCGTTTATTATATCAATTGCAGTATCAGTTAGTGGAATAATTGGCTTTGTTGGCCTTATTGTTCCACATATAGTGAGATTAATAGTAGGGCCTGATCATAGGATACTTATTCCTACTTCCATGCTAGTAGGTGGTATATTTATGATATTTGCCGATACATTGGCAAGGACAATTATTTCACCAACTGAAATACCCGTTGGGATAATCACAGCTCTTTTCGGTGGACCATTTTTTATATATCTTTTAAGAAAATCTAAGAGAAGCATATAATATGGAATAAGCAGGTGAAAAATATGAAATATAGATTAATTGCCATAGATATGGATGGAACTCTATTAAATAGTGACAACGAAGTATCCGAAAGAAATAAAGCTGCTATTAAAGATGCATCAGATAAGGGCATACATGTAGTAATTACTACAGGTAGGGTATTTGTATCTGCTAAATACTACGCTAGAATATTAGGGTTAAAAACGCCTATTATTGCATGCAATGGAGCGTATATACGTGATTTAGATAGTGGTAATATCTTATTTGAAGATTTCATAAGAAATGAAGATTGCAAATCTTTAGTAAAAGCTGCTGAGGAAGATGGGATGTATTATCATCTATACGATGATTATAACTTCTATACAAAAGAATTGAGACATACTTCAATGAAATACTATAAGTGGAATGAAAACCAAGCACCTGAAGATAGGATTAACATAAACTTATCTTCCGATTTGCCTGAAAAAATAGAAAGTAATAATATAAATATATATAAGATGGTTGTCATTGATGATGATATTGTAAAATTAAATAAATTTAGAAAGAAAATTAGCCAAAATAAAAATATTGAGATAGTAAGTTCTTGGAGCAATAATATTGAAATAATGAATAGAGGAATATCTAAAGGTAGCGGGCTAAACCACCTTTGCCAAATAATGAACATTAGGAAAGGACAAGTAATTGCAATTGGAGATAATTATAACGATGCTTCTATGTTTAAATTTGCTGGTCTTTCTGTAGCTATGGGAAATGGAGAAAATGAAGTAAAAAAAATGGCTGATGTAATAACAGACACTAATGATAAAGATGGAGTTGCAAAGGTAATTGAAGAAGTAGTACTTAGTTAAATAAATTAAGAATAAATAATTGAATTATTAACAATAATAGATTCTAAGAAGTATCTCTTAGAATCTTTTTTTTATTGAATAGTGTGTTATAATTTTACTTGGGGGGATAAAAATATCAAGTCTGGGAATAGCTGAAATATTTGATAAGAATATAAAGGAAATTTTTAAGCAGTTTGTTGATATAGATTTAGTTGAGAATGCTTATAAAACCTCTGAAACTAGCTTTCATGACGGGGTATCCGTAATAGTAAGCTTATTAGGTACAATATCAGGACAGATAATACTTAATATTTCAGATGAACTAATAAAACTTATTTATTTAAGATTTAGTAATGGTATTCCTGTTGTTAAAATTGATAAAAATGTAAAGAAAGCTATTTTTGATTTAGCAAAACTTATAATTGGAAACTCATGTATAAGCTTTTATGAAAATGGAGTTTCAATGGATGTGTTAAGTCATTGCATAATTGAAGGGAATGGTATTAAATATTCATGTTTTGCCCAAAATATAACAATAATTGATTATGAAAGCTTTGAAGAAAAAATGAAAATGAAACTAATGCTGGATATTGATGTAAAAGAACAAATTTAGTAACTTTATAATTGACTTTGTTTGAAAAGACGAGTAGAATTTAAAAGGTTGGTATAAATACCTTATAATTTGTTAACTTTTTAAATGGGGGGCTGAATAATGTCACTAAATGTTGTTCTAGTTGAACCAGAAATCCCACAGAATACAGGCAACATTGCAAGAACTTGCGCTGCAACAGGTTCTTCACTTCATCTCGTTAAACCGCTAGGATTTTCTATAGACGACAAGCATGTAAAAAGAGCAGGACTTGACTATTGGAGCCTTTTAGATTTACATGTTTATGAGAATCTAGAAGAATTTTTCCAAAAAAATGATATTAGTAAATTTTATTTTGCAACAACAAAAGGCCGGCAAAGTTATACTGATTTTACTTTTGAAGAAGGAGCTTTTTTACTGTTTGGAAAGGAAACTGCAGGACTACCTAAGGAGATTCTTTCTAAATATCCAGAAAAGACTATGCGAATACCCATGGTTAAGGATGAGAGGGCAAGATCTTTAAACCTTTCAAATTCTGTTGCAATTATAGTATATGAAGTTCTAAGACAACTTAATTTTCCAGAACTTATCTAAAAAACATAAGATACATTCTGGTTATAAACAAAATAAAAATTTTCTTATATTAGAGTTTAAGTAAATTATTAAATATAAGAGCAAAATTTATGCTATATTATTAATTCATTAGCTATTATCAAATGAATATTTTGAAAATAGGAGGATTATTATGGAGATTGTTTTTGGCGTATTAGGTGGTCTTGGACTATTCCTTTATGGAATGAACCTTATGGGGACAGGCCTTCAAAAAGCTGCCGGAGAAAAGCTAAAAAGACTTATAGAAGTGCTAACCAGCAATAGGTTAATGGGTGTAATTGTAGGTACTGTAGTTACAATGGTTGTTCAAAGTAGTAGTGCTACAACTGTTATGGTTATTGGTTTTGTAAATGCTGGGCTAATGAACTTAAACCAAGCAGTTGGAGTAATCATGGGTGCCAATGTAGGAACTACAATAACTGCACAACTTATAGCATTTAAATTAAGTGACTACGCACCTGTTGTAGTAGCTATAGGTGTTGCCATTTGGTTGTTTTCATCTAAGAAAAAGAATAAAGAAATAGCTGAGATACTTATTGGCTTTGGTATTCTCTTTATCGGAATGGATTTTATGGGAAGTCATTTGAAACCCTTAGGGCAATCTGAAGCTTTTAAGAACATACTTATTAGTCTTAAGAACCCTGTATTAGGTATTCTAGTAGGATTTGGATTAACTACCTTAGTGCAAAGCAGCAGTGCTTCCATAGGATTATTGCTTGCACTTGCTAGTCAAGGACTTATAACTATAGATATAGCATTACCTATTCTTTTTGGAGATAATATAGGAACTACAACAACAGCACTTATCTCAAGTATTGGAGCTAACAAAACTGCTAAAAGAGCTGCACTTATGCATTTTCTTTTTAATGTTGTAGGTACTATGTTGTTTATCATTGTATTACAGGGTCCTGTAGAGGCTTTAGTTATGAAGTTTTCACCAAATGATATTCAAAGACAAATAGCAAATGCTCATACATTATTCAATTTAATAAACGTAGTAATACAGTTCCCATTTGCAGGATTATTAGTGCTAGCTGCTAAAAAATTAATTAAGGGAGAAGAAGAAGGCGAAGTTCTTGGATTAAAATACTTAGACACAAGAATTATTGAAACTCCTTCTATAGCCGTAGGTCAGGCTAGTAAAGAAGTACTTAGAATGGGGAAAACAGTTAGAGAAAATCTACGAACATCTATTGAATCATTTTACACAAAAGATGAAAAATTGATCCAAAAGGTTTTTGAGGAAGAAAAAAATATTAATTTTATCGAAAAAGAGATAACTAAATATTTAATTCAACTTTCTAATGCACCCCTTACAGATGAGCAGCATGCTACTGTAACTACATTGTTCCATGCTATTAATGATATAGAACGTGTTGGAGACCATGCTGAGAACATAGCGGAATTATCCCAAAGCAGAATAGATAATAAGCTTTGGTTTACTGACGCAGCTCTTGACGAATTGCATATAATGTTTGATAAGGTAGAAGATATATTTAGCAAATCATTACTAGCTTTTAAGAATGCAGATCCCAAAATTGCGAATGAAGTAATCAGTTTGGAAGCAGAAGTAGATATAATGGAAAAAGATTATAGAGAAAGACATATTGAAAGGTTAAATACTCAATCATGTGAACCAAGCTCAGGAATTATTTTCTTGGATCTTATTAGTAATCTAGAAAGAATATCAGACCACTCATCTAATATTGCGATGTATATTTTAGATGCACTTAAATAATAAAAAAACAATATACTTGTTTGTAGAAATATAACAAATGTTAAAGATATTTAAGAAATTTTGTTGTGAAAAAATAAAAAAAGGTATTGTATACGAATTATTTATATATTATAATATGGTTAAACACCAAGATTGATTTTTATTTAACAATATAATACTTAAAATGAAACTGAATGAAAAATGCGGAAGAGACCAATTGTATTGGCGCCGAAGGAGTAAGTCATAAATTTGCCATTTATGGAGAAGCTCTCAGGCAAAAGGACCGTATTTGGACAGTTCTCTGGAAAGCCTATGGCACCGAAGGAGCAATTCTTTGAAAAAAGAAGAATCTCTCAGGTTTAGAACAGAGTAGAGGGGCACATAATAATGTAAACTTCTATTCTGTTTTTTTGTCTTTAAATATTGGGAGGGGTGAGGCTTATGAAAAAAGTAATAATAACAAACAATCCATTAATTAAAGAGAAGTTTGCTCCTACATATGAAATAGAACTTCACAACAAGGACTACATAGGAATCTTAGAAATCGTTAGAGACAAAATTCATATGGGATATAAGCTTTTATCACATCCCTTGGCGGGCAGTATTAAGCCTAATGAAACTCCATATAGGACTATTATTATTTCAAAAGAAAAAAACCAATTAGACATGGATTCTCTGTCACTTATAGAAAGTGCCATAACTACTACTAGAAAATTTATGGCAAACAGACCAATCCCAAATTGGAATGATGTTGCGCTTTTTGATTTTCAAACTGTAGATTTATCCTTAATAGAAAATGTACTAAATAACATAATTTAGTCTTGCATAATATTTGACAAATCTGGGTAAATTCTAGTTGAAAAAATGTATTTTTACTGATAACCCTAGAATGTTAACTATAAAAGTTAATGGGTATATTATTACTACAAATTTAAGGAGTGATTAAGATGGCAAACTTATACGATACAATAATAATTGGTTCAGGTCCTGCAGGTTTAGCAGCAGGATTATATGCAGCAAGAGCAAAAATGAAAACATTAATACTAGAAAGAGAAAAAGCTGGTGGACAAATAGTTACAACTGAAGAAGTGGCTAACTATCCAGGATCAGTTGAAAATGCTTCAGGACCGTCTTTGATTGCAAGAATGGTAGAGCAAGCAGATGAATTTGGTGCAGAAAGAGTGTTAGACGAAGTAAAAGAAGTTCAATTACAAGATAAGATTAAAGTAATCAAGGGTGCTAAAGGTGAATACCATGCTAAATCAATAATAATAGCAACAGGTGCAAAACCAAGACTAATGGGTTGCCCAGGAGAAAAAGAACTTACAGGTAAAGGTGTTTCATATTGTGCAACTTGCGATGCTGATTTCTTTACTGATTTAGAAGTTTATGTAATTGGTGGTGGAGATTCAGCTGTTGAAGAAGCAATGTACTTAACTAAATTTGCTAGAAAAGTTACTATAGTTCATAGAAGAGATGAGCTAAGAGCAGCTAAATCAATTCAAGAAAAAGCATTTAAAAATGAAAAAATGCACTTTATTTGGAATTCAGTAGTTAAAGAAGTAAAAGGCGAAGGTATATTAGAGTCAATGGTACTTGAAAATAGAGTAACTGGAGAAGTTACAGAAATAGTTGCAGATGAAGATGATGGTACATTTGGAGTATTTGTTTTCGTAGGATATGATCCAGTAACTTCACTATTTGATGGAATGGTGGAAATGCAAAATGGCTATATAATAACAGATGACAACATGAAGACTAATATACCAGGGGTATTTGCAGCTGGAGATTGTAGAGTAAAATCTTTAAGACAAGTAGTCACCGCAACAGCAGATGGTGCAATTGCTGCTACTCAAGCGGAGAAATACATTGAAAGCGCTTTTGAAGAGTAAAATCAAAACTTTTAAATAAAAAACAAATAATTTAGGAGGGATTTTCATGTTAGCAGTTGATAAGGAAACTTTTGAACAAGAAGTGCTTAAGGCAGAAGGACATGTTTTAGTAGATTTCTGGAGTGAGGGTTGTGAACCATGTAAAGCATTAATGCCACATGTTCATGAACTTGCAGAAAAATACGATGGAAAAATGAAGTTCACTAGCTTAGATACAGGTAAAGCTAGAAGACTTGCAATTTCACAAAAAATATTAGGATTACCAGTTATTGCAATTTACAAAGATGGCCAAAAAATTGATGAATTAGTAAAAGATGATGCTACACCAGCAAATGTAGAGGCCATGATTCAAAAATATATATAATAAAAAATATTCATTATTACTTAGGTAACAAACCTAAGCAGGGGGTTATAAAACCTATTGTTTAGGGTTACAATAAAAACATGCTATGCAAGTGAAATATTAAGGGGAGGTGAACTCTATGCGCCTAGAAATAGGTAATATTATCATTAAAGATGTACAGTTTGGTGACAAAACAAAAGTGGAAAATGGTATTTTATTTGTCAACAAAGAAGAGCTTATTGCAAGAGTAAGCGATGACGATCATATTAAAAGTGTAGATGTAGAGTTGGCAAGACCAGGTGAAAGTGTTAGAATTACACCAGTTAAGGACGTAATTGAGCCAAGAGTTAAGGCTGAAGGTCCTGGTGGAATTTTCCCTGGAGTACTATCAAAAGTTGATACAGTTGGTACAGGGAGAACACATGTATTAAAAGGTGCAGCAGTTGTTACAACAGGTAAGGTAGTTGCATTCCAGGAAGGAATTATTGATATGACTGGCCCTGGTGCAGACTATACACCATTCTCAAAAACAAACAACGTTGTTTTAGTTATTCAACCAAAAGATGGATTAAAACAACATGATCATGAAAGAACTGTTAGAATGGCTGGATTAAAAGCAGCTACATACCTAGGAGAAGCTGGAAAAGATGTAGAACCAAACGAAGTTAAAGTTTATGAAACTTTACCTTTACTACAAGGGATTCAAAAATATCCAGAACTTCCAAAAGTAGCATATGTTCAAATGCTTCAAAGTCAAGGATTGATGCATGACACTTATGTTTATGGTGTTGATGCAAAACAAACATTACCAACACTAATTTACCCAACAGAGTTATTAGATGGTTCCATCATAAGTGGTAACTGTGTTTCTGCTTGTGATAAAAACACAACTTATCATCATCAAAACAATCCAGTTGTTCATGACTTATTTGATAAGCATGGAAAGGAATTGAATTTTGTTGGAGTAATTATTACAAATGAGAATGTTTATTTAGCAGATAAAGAAAGATCATCAAATTGGGCTGCAAAATTAGCAGAATACCTAGGAGTAGACGGTGTTGTCATATCACAAGAAGGATTTGGTAACCCTGATACAGACTTAATAATGAACTGTAAGAAAATTGAGAAAAAAGGCGTTAAGACTGTAATTGTTACTGACGAATATGCAGGTAGAGATGGAGCATCTCAATCATTAGCAGATGCTGATCCACTAGCAGATGCAGTTGTTACAGGTGGAAATGCCAATGAAGTAATAGAATTACCAGCATTAGACAAAGTTATTGGATATCTTGAGCCAGTAAACACAATTGCTGGTGGATTTGACGGAAGCTTAGAGAAGGATGGTTCAATAGTAGTAGAGCTTCAAGCTATTACAGGTGCAACAAATGAACTTGGTTTCAATAAGCTAACAGCAAGAGGATTCTAATAGAAAATAATGTATAAATAAAATAAAGAGAGGAAGTGTGATGATGGGACTATTTGATGGCAAAAAAGTTATCGTAATAGGCGATAGAGACGGTATACCAGCTCCAGCGGTAGAAGAATGCCTTAAAAATACAGGCGCAGAAGTAGTTTTCGCATCTACAGAGTGTTTTGTCTGAACGGCTGCAGGCGCTATGGACCTAGAAAATCAACAAAGAGTTAAGGATTTAACTGAAAAGCACGGTGCAGAGAACATAGTTGTTCTTTTAGGTGCTGCTGAAGGTGAAGCTGCTGGTTTAGCAGCAGAAACAGTTACAGCAGGAGATCCAACTTTTGCAGGTCCATTAGCAGGAGTCCAGTTAGGACTTAGAGTATATCACGTTGTAGAACCAGAAGTTAAAGACGAATTTGATGCAGATGTATATGATGAGCAAATTGGTATGATGGAAATGGTTCTTGATGTTGATGATATAATCAATGAAGTTAGCTCAATAAGAAATGAGTATTGTAAATTTAATGATTAATTAATAATCTAAATTACCCAAAAATACGAGAGGGGGGAAACTAATGAGTAAAATTAAAGTTGTTCATTATATAAATCAGTTTTTTGCCGGAATAGGTGGAGAAGAAAAAGCTGACCATAGACCAGAAGTAAGAGAAGAAATAGTTGGACCAGGTTTAGCGTTATCTGCAAGTCTTGGTGACGAAGCTGAAATAGTTGCAACAATTATTTGTGGAGACTCTTACTTTAACGAAAATCTAGAAGAAGCAAAGGCAGAAGTAATTGGTATGATTAAAAAATACAACCCTGATTTATTCATTGCTGGACCAGCTTTTAACGCAGGTAGATATGGTGTTGCATGTGGAACAATTACTGATGCTGTTAAACACGAACTAGGAATCCCTGTTTTAACTGGTATGTACATTGAAAATCCTGGAGCTGATATGTTCAAGAAAAGTGTATATATCGTTGAAACAAAAAACAATGCTGCAGGTATGAGACCAGCAGTTAAAGATATGGCAAGACTAGCTCTTAAATTAGCTAAAGGTGAAGAAATAGGTTCACCAGCTGAAGAAGGATATATGCCTAGAGGAATAAGAAAGAATGTTTTTGCTGATAAAAGAGGCTCAGAAAGAGCTGTTGAGATGCTCATTAAGAAACTTAAGGGAGAAGAATTCGTTACTGAGTTCCCAATGCCTAATTTTGATAGAGTAGATCCAAACCCAGCAGTTAAAGATATTACAAAAGCTAAAATTGCATTAGTTACTTCTGGTGGAATAGTTCCAAAAGGAAATCCAGATCACATTGAATCTTCAAGTGCTTCTAAATATGGCAAGTATGATATCTCTGGAGTAGAAGATTTAACAGAAGCAACTCATGAAACAGCTCATGGTGGATATGACCCAACATATGCAAACAATGATGCTGATAGAGTTCTTCCTGTTGATGTTCTTAGAGACATGGAAAAGGAAGGCAAAATTGGAGAATTGCATAGATACTTCTATACAACAACTGGTAATGGAACTGCCGTTGCTAGCGCTAAAGCTTTTGCAGCAGAATTTGCAAAAGAATTAGTTGCTGACGGGGTGGATGCAGTTATATTAACATCTACCTGAGGTACTTGTACACGTTGCGGTGCAACGATGGTTAAAGAAGTTGAAAGAGCAGGTATTCCTGTTGTTCATATGTGTACAGTAGTACCTATATCCTTAACAGTAGGTGCTAATAGAATAGTTCCAACTATAGCTATACCTCATCCACTTGGAAATCCAAGTTTAGATAAGGCTGAGGAAAAAGCTCTAAGAAGAAAGCTAGTTGAAAAAGCCCTAGAAGCTTTAACAACTGAAGTAGAAGGTCAAACTGTATTTGACAAATAATCTTTGCTGGCTGCAATTCGCAGCTAGCAGCTGCAAATATTATAAAAGGGTGATTAAGTTTATCACCCTTTTATAAAACCATAGCAACGCAGTTAGGGACTAATTATAGTCTGTAGCTGCCAGCTGCGAGTTAATAAGTTATGTATTTTTCAATTATTTTGGAGGTGAAGTATATGACATTCCCAGTAGTAAAAGGTGCTGGATATATTCTAGTTCACACACCAGATATGGTGATACACAATGGTACAACACAAACTTCAGAAAGAGTAATCAATCCTAACTCTGATTATTTAAAAGAACTTCCAAAGCATTTACGTAGCTTTGAAGAGGTAATAAGCTACCCACCAAATCAAACATATATCGGTTCTATGACTCCACAAGAGTTAGCTAAATATGAAGCACCTTGGCATGATAAAAAAGTAGAAGGTGCTGATAGATTTGGCAAATTAGGGGAAATAATGCCTCAAGACGAGTTTATCGGTCTTATGCAAATATGTGACGCTTTTGATCTTGTTAAATTAGAAAAGAATTTTGCAGAAGATGTTAAAGGGAAATTGGCTAAACATCCATTAATGAGAGAAGAACTAGTAGCAAAAATCAAAGAAGGCGAATCAGTAGAAGATATTAAGAAATTAGTAGATGAACATCATGCAGAAGCAATTTACAGCAATAACGAGTTAGTAGGTTGTGTAAAAAGAGCTCACGAAATAGATATAAATTTAAATGCACATACTATATTCGAAAATCTAGTTGTTAAAGCTTCAGGTGTTCTTGCACTAATGAATCTATTAGATAAAAATGATTTAGATCCAAATAGTATAGAATATGTAATTGAATGTTCAGAAGAAGCATGTGGAGACATGAACCAAAGAGGTGGAGGTAACTTCGCTAAATCTATAGCTGAGATAGTAGGCTGTCAAAATGCTACAGGTTCTGACACAAGAGGTTTCTGTGCGGCGCCAACACACTCACTAATTGAAGCATCAGCATTAGTACAAGCTGGAATATACGAAAACGTAGTATTGGTAGCAGGTGGAGCTTCAGCTAAATTAGGTATGAACGGTAAGGACCACGTTAAGAAAGGCCTACCAATATTAGAAGATGCAGTTGGAGGTTTTGCAATATTAGTAAGTAAGAATGACGGAATAAATCCAGTACTAAGAACTGACTTAGTAGGTCGTCATACTGTAGGAACTGGATCATCTCCACAAGCCGTTATAACATCACTTATTACTACACCATTAGATAAAGGAAACCTAAAGATTACTGACATAGATAAATACTCAGTAGAAATGCAAAATCCTGATATAACTAAACCAGCAGGAGCAGGAGACGTTCCAGCTGCAAACTACAAGATGATAGCTGCATTAGGAGTTAAGAGGGGAGAACTTGAAAGGGCAGATGTAGCAACATTTGGAGATAAGCATGGCTTACCTGGATGGGCGCCAACTCAAGGACATATTCCTTCAGGAGTTCCTTATATAGGATTTGCTAGAGAAGCTATGTTAAATGGTGAAATTAATAGAGCTATGATAGTTGGAAAGGGAAGCTTATTCCTAGGCCGTATGACAAATTTATTTGACGGTGTTTCTATAGTTATAGAAAAGAATAGTGGAAAAGTTGAAGATGACAAAGGTGTTTCAGAAGAAGAAGTAAAGAAATTAGTAGCAGAGGCTATGAGAGAATTCGCGTCACATCTATTAGGAAATTAGAGGTGATATAAATGTCAGATAATATTAAAAACATAATAGGCAAAGTATTTAATGATATAGCAGATGCTGTAGAAACTGGACAATTTGGACAAAAAGTAAGAGTCGGTATTACAGTGTTAGGTAGCGAGCATGGAGTAGAAAACATTGTAAGAGGAGCTGAATTAGCTCAAAAAAGAAACTCTAATGTGGAAGTTGTCTTAATTGGACCAAAAGTAGATACAGAGCTTAAAATATATGAAGCCAATACAGAAGAAGAGCAACACAAAAGAATGGAAGAACTTTTGGATAGTGGAGAAATTAACAGTGCAGTAACAATGCACTATACTTTCCCGTTAGGAGTATCTACAGTGGGTAGGGTAATAACCCCTGGAAAAGGTAAAGAGATGTTCATAGCTACAACTACAGGAACATCATCTGCACATAGAGTTGAAGGAATGGTAAAGAATGCTCTATATGGAATAATTACTGCAAAAGCAATGGGAGTAAATAACCCAACAGTAGGACTTTTAAATGTAGATGGAGTAAGACAAGTTGAAAGAGCATTAAATGAATTAAAATCGAATGGATATGAATTTAGCTTTGCTGAATCCATGAGAGCTGATGGTGGTTCAGTAATGAGAGGAAACGACTTATTAACTGGTACACCAGATGTAATGGTAACAGATTCATTGACAGGAAACCTTCTTATGAAGGTGTTCTCATCATATACTACAGGTGGAGACTATGAAGCTATGGGATTTGGATATGGCCCTGGAATAGGAGAAGACTATGAAAGAACTATCCTTATCCTATCAAGAGCATCAGGAGTACCTGTTGTAGCAAATGCAATCGAATTTGCTGCAAGCCTTGCACAAGGTAAAGTTATGAGTATTTCAAAAAATGAATTTTCTAAAGCAAAAAAAGCTAAATTTGATGACATACTAAAGGGTTTAAAGAAGGATACAAAAAAAGAAAGTACTAAAGATGAAGGAGAAGTAGTAGCTCCTGCTAAAGAAGTAGTTACTGGTTCAATTGCAGGCGTAGACATTATGGAATTAGAAGATGCTGTTATTGCACTTTGGAAAAATGGCATATATGCTGAAAGTGGAATGGGATGTACTGGACCTATAGTAATGGTTAATGAAGCAAAAGTAAATCAAGCAGTTGAGGTACTTTCAAAAGCAGGATATATAGCTGGAGAATCTACTCCTTGTTAATAAAAATCCGGACATTAGTCCGGATTTTTTGTGTTTTATACCTTATCATGATGAAGCACATATAAATTAATCTATGGATTAATGTCATGCAATATTTATTAACTTTTCATCTTTTATAAAAGGGTTTTCCTGATGTATGTAGAAATAGTATATATGCATATTGCTGTAGGTAAAACTACGAAATGAAAGCATATAAACACGATCCAAAAATCAAGGAGGCTCTAAAAGATGAAAAGAATTTCGTCGTTAACTTTAGTGATAATTTTAGTTTTATCTTTAGCTGTAGGCTGCTCTATTAAAGACAATAAAAAATTTGTAGTTGGAATGATAACAGATACAGGTAGTTTAGGAGATCAATCATTTAACGATTCAGCTTGGTATGGACTAGAGAAAGCTAAAAAAGACCTAAAAATTGAGCCTAAAGCATTAGAGTCACAATTAGCTGATGATTATGTTCCAAACTTAACTAGATTTGCAGAAGAAAAAGTAGATTTGATAATTGGCGTTGGATATCTTTTTAAAGAAAGCATGAAAGCGGTAGCAACTCAATATCCAGAGCAAAAATTCGCTGTATTAGACACTATTGTAGATGCACCTAATGTTGCATCACTTATGTTTGCAGGTAATGAAGGATCATACTTAGTCGGTATAGCTGCTGGATTAGCGACAAAAACAAACAAAGTAGGTTTTATTGGTGGTATGCAATCAACATTAATCCGAGAATTCGAGTATGGCTTTAGAGCTGGTGTTAAAGCAGTTAATCCAAATGCAGAAGTTTTTGTTCAATATGCAGACTCATTTAATGACTCAGCTAGAGGTAAGGAAATTGCACTTGCTCAAAATAGCAAAGGAGCAGACGTAATATATCATGCTGCTGGTGGGGTAGGAGTTGGTTTGATAGAAGCAGCTGAAGAAAAAGGATTTTGGGCAATAGGAGTTGACAAAGACCAATCAGAACTAGCTCCAAAGAATGTGCTTTGTTCAATGATAAAAAGGGTAGATGTAGCAACTTATGAAATATCTAAAGATGTAATAGAAGGTAAGTTTCAAGGTGGATTAAAGAAATATGGCATCAGCGATGAGGCAATAGGCTATAGTGATAATGCAGGAAACTTACCAGAAGATATTAAAACTGCTATGGAAAAACATAAACAAGCAATTATAGATGGTAAAATAGTTGTACCTAAAGTAGAAGAAGAGTTTCAAGCATTTAAATCTCCAGAACTTAGATGAGAATTTTACAGTTTACAAGAGGAATTTATAATTAATAAACTTTTTTAGGTTTTTAAAAGATCCTTTACTGACACTCTAGATAATATTTTCTTTACTACCATGAGTGTCAGTAAAGGATTTTTCATTTTTCAAAATCTGTGCTTTGTATAACATTAAATTTGGCGAAAAACATTAATATCTGGTATAATAGTACTAGAGAATAATTAACTAAAAATTGTTTCATAAACTACTTCATATTTTTAATATAAATACAAATATATTTTTAGTCAGGAGTGAGCCATATGCGTCTAGGATTTGATTTGACATTAGAACAAGCACAAAAATTAATAATGACACCAGAACTGAGACAAGCTATTCAAATGCTCCAGTTTACAAGTCAAGAGCTATGGCAATATGTGGAAAGCCAGTTGGAAGCCAATCCATTATTAGAAGTGGAAAATAAACGGGAAGCTGAAGAGCATATTGAAGAGTATAATAATAACTCTGAGGACATAGACTGGAAGGAATACGCAGAGCAATATGATGATATAAGCTATAGAAATACCAGTAGTAGAGATGAAAAAGAAAATACATTTGAAAATTATGTTTCAGCAAGAACATCACTAAAAGAGCATCTGCTTTTCCAATTAAACTTATCAATATTTGATAAAAAACAAAAAGAAGTTGGCGAATTTATCATTGAGAGCATAGATAAAAATGGATACTTGAGTAATTCTGTAGCTGAGATATCTGAACAGTTGAATGTTGGGTGCAAGATTGTTGAAAACGTTGTCAAAGTAATTCAAACTTTTGACCCTGCAGGTGTTTGTGCAAGAGATTTGAAAGAATGTTTATTGATACAACTTGATTTAAAGGGCATAGATAATCCTGATATTCGTGAAGTTATAACTAACCATCTAGAGGACGTGGCTCAAAATAGATTAGCTAAAATATCAAAGGAACTGAATATCAGTTTGAAAAGCGTTCAATGGATATGTGATTTAATAAAGTCATTGGAGCCGAAGCCTGGGAGAGGATTTTCACATGACAGTGATGAGATAAAATATGTTACTCCTGACGTTTATTTATATTATATTGATGGGGAATATGTAATAAGCGTAAACGATTCGTCAGCACCAAGACTTATTATCAACAACTACTATAAACAATTATTAAGTAGGTCAAGCGATGAAAACACTACAAGCTTTCTTACAGAAAGGCTAAATTCCGCAATGTGGCTAATAAGAAGTATAGAACAAAGAAGGATGACTATATACAAAGTAGTTGAATCTATACTAAAGTTTCAAATGGAATTTTTTGAAAAAGGGAAGAAATCATTAAAGCCATTAACTTTGAAGGATATAGCAGATGATATAGGGGTTCATGAATCAACAGTTAGTAGAGCAACAAATGGTAAATATATTCAAACTCCTAGAGGATTATTTGAACTGAAATATTTCTTTTCTAGCGGTGTACCAAGTGGTGATGGAGGTATATCTTCCACAAGTATCAAATCAATTATTAAAGAAATAATTGATGGAGAAAATCCTAAAAAGCCACTTAGCGATCAACAAATAGTAAAGATTCTTAAAACAAAAAATATAGATATATCTAGAAGGACAGTTGCAAAATATCGTGATGAATTAGGAATTTTATCATCATCGGGAAGAAGAAGATTTTAGTCACTTGGACTAATGTATAATAATATAGGAACGCATAAATGCGTTCCCCTTTCAAATTTAAGTTTATTTATTTATTAACAATTACATTAGACTATTGAAATTTATAATTATTATAGTTATAATTATATCTAGGGTATTAATATTTTTTATATTAAAACTGGGACGTTATTTATATACCTGGGACTATACAAGACCATATCTGCAAGATTGGTAATAAGAAATAGTAGGAAAGCATAATACTAGTACATATAAGGGATAATATTATAGTCTTTACTTTGTTGTTGAATAATTATTTAATTGACGGGTCATTTCCCGACATCATGGACTAATTTTGCCCACAAGGAGTGTGTATTATGAAAGACCTAATAGAGCTTCAAAGAAAGATTGCACCAGAAATAATAGATATAATAGAGAAAAGATACTCGATACTTAGAAATATATACTATAATCAACCAATAGGAAGAAGGGCATTAGCAAATAATTTAAGCCTAGGAGAAAGAGTGATTAGAACAGAAGTCAGTATTTTGAAAGAACATGGGCTTTTAGATATCGAAACGAATGGTATGAATGTAACAGAAGAGGGAAGATTAGTCATAGAAGATTTAAAAGACTATATACATGGGTTAAAAGGCCTTAATAGTTTAGAGAAAAAGATTAAAGATATGTTGAACATTAATAGGGTATATATCGTACCAGGAGATTCAAGTGGAGATATACTTACTTTTAGAGATATGGGTAAAACAGCCTCAACTGTTATAAAGCAAGTTGTTAATGATGGCGATATCATAGGGATTACAGGTGGTACAACTATGGCCCAATTAGCAGAAGAGATGTCCATTGAAAAAACTAAAAGGAACGTTACAGTAATTCCCGCTAGAGGAGGATTAGGAAAAGACCTAGAGACACAGTCAAATAATATTGCAGCTAAAATAGCCAAAAAGCTGGGTGGGAGCTATAGATTACTCCAAGTTCCAGATAACGTCGGAGCGGAAGCTCTAAAGGCATTGATGACTGTTCATGAGGTAAAAGAGGTACTAGAGATTATAAAAAATATGAATGTGCTAGTGTTTGGCATTGGAAGAGCTGATGTAATGGCCAGAAGAAGAGACTTGCAACAAGACAAAATCAATAAGATAAATAGTGAAGGTGCAGTAGCAGAAGCATTTGGTCACTACTTCAATACTAATGGAGACATTGTCTTAGAAACAAGTACAATTGGGTTATCATTGGAAGATTTCAAGAATATAAATACCGTAATTGGAGTGGCAGGAGGAAAGGAAAAAGCAGAAGCTATTGTAGCAGTTTGTAAATTACATAGTAACATGGCCATTGTAATAGATGAAGCTGCTGCAAGAAAAATATTATCAATGTCTATAAATGCTACTAAATAGGTAGCTAATAATATAAAAGGAGGAATTTTAATGTCAATTAAAGTTGCTATTAATGGATTTGGTAGAATAGGAAGAAATGTTATGAGGATCGCTTTCGAGAATAATGTAAAGGAATTAGAAATAGTTGCAGTAAATAGTTCTCAAAGCCCAGCGAGCTTAGCTCATTTATTCAAGTATGACACTTGTTTTGGTAAGTTTGAAGGCACAGTAGGCTCAACAGAAGACTCAATAGTTGTAAATGGTAAAGAAGTTAAAGTAGTAAATAGTAGAGATCCAGAAGGTCTTCCTTGGGCAGAATTAGGAGTAGACCTAGTAATTGAATCTTCAGGTAAATTTAGAGACAAGGAAAGTAATATGAAGCATATTAAGGCAGGAGCAAAAAAAGTTTTAATTACTGCACCAGGAAAAAATGAAGATGCTACTATAGTTATGGGTGTAAACGATAAAGACTATGATCCTGTAAATCATATAATCGTATCTAATGCGTCCTGTACAACAAACTGTTTAGCACCATTTGCAAAGGTAATTGTTGAGAAATTTGGAGTGGTGAAAGGCTTAATGACAACTGTACATGCTTATACAAATGACCAAAGAATTCTTGATGGCTCTCATAAGGACTTAAGAAGAGCGAGAGCGGCTGCAGAGTCTATAATACCGACAACTACAGGTGCAGCAAAAGCAGTAGCACTAGTAATACCTGAACTAAAAGGAAAACTTAATGGAATGGCAATGAGAGTTCCTACGCCTACAGTTTCAGTAGTAGATGTTGTGTTTGAAGTAGAAAAGCCTACTACAGCTGAAGAAGTAAACAAAGCATTAAAAGAAGCATCAGAAGGTGAATTAAAGGGAATACTAGGGTTCTCAGATGAGCCATTAGTATCTATAGATTATAGAAAAGACCCACGTTCATCAATAATAGATGGACTATCAACAATGGTAATTGATAATATGGTGAAAATAATATCCTGGTATGACAATGAGTGGGGATATTCAGCTAGAGTTGTAGATTTAGCAGTATTAATGGCAAATAAGTGGCAGTAATATAAATTGTCCGGTTTAATAGCTTAAAGCTATTAAACCGGCTTTTGAACGCTTTTGATCATTCTTTATTTCAAGTCATTAGGGAGGGATATTATGTTAAACAAAAAAAGCATAAAAGACTTAAGTCTATCAGGGAAAAGAGTCCTAGTAAGATGCGACTTTAACGTTCCTATGAATGATAAAGGTGAAATTACAGATGATAGAAGAATAAGAAGTGCACTACCTACTATAGATTACATAATTAAAAATGGAGGAAAAGCCATTGTAATGTCACACTTTGGAAGACCAAAAGGTGAACCTAATTCTAAATATTCATTGGAGCCAATAGCAAAAAGATTAAGTGAATTATTAAATAAAGAAGTTATATTTGCTAAAGATGATACGGTGGTAGGCGAAAAAACAAAAGAAATAGTATACAATATGAAAGATTCAGAGGTCGTATTGCTGGAAAATACTAGATTTAGAAAAGAAGAAGAAAAAAATGGAGAGGAATTTGCAAAACAGTTAGCTTCATTAGGAGAACTATTTGTAAACGATGCTTTTGGTACTGCACACAGAGCTCATGCATCTAATGTGGGAGTAAGCAATTATTTACCATCAGCATCAGGATATTTGGTAAAGAAAGAAATAGAAGTAATGGGTAAGGCAATGTCTAGTCCAGAAAGACCTTTTGTTGCTATACTTGGTGGAGCAAAGGTATCAGATAAAATAAACGTAATAGAGAATTTCCTTGATAAGGTAGATAGTTTACTTATTGGTGGAGGAATGGCTTATACATTCTTAAAAGCACAGGGCTTAGAAATAGGTAAATCATTAGTAGAAGAAGATAAATTAGAATTGGCAAAAGAATTAATACAAAAGGCGAAAAATAAGAAGGTAAACCTTATACTACCACTAGATGTAGTTGTAGCTAAGGAATTTAACAATGATTCAGAATTTAGAACTGTTAATATAGAAGACATCCCACAAGATATGATGGGATTAGATATAGGAGAAAAAACAATAAAAGCTTTTTCAGAGATTATTAAAGAAGCTAAGACTATTTTGTGGAATGGACCAATGGGAGTATTTGAAATGTCGAACTTTGCAAAAGGAACTAACTCTATTGCAAAAGCAATGTCAGAATCTAAGGGAGTGACCATTGTAGGTGGAGGAGATAGTGCTGCTGCAGTAGAACAAGCTGGCCTAGACGAAAAAATGACACATGTTTCTACTGGTGGAGGAGCATCACTAGAATTTTTTGAAGGAAAGGTTCTTCCTGGCATTGCTGCAATAGATGATAAATAAGGAGGTTGCTATGAGAACGCCTATTATAGCTGGTAATTGGAAAATGAATAAAACTATTGAAGAAGCTACAGAATTAGTAAGAGAAATAAAAGATAATTTAAAGGAAAATATAGAAGCAGTAGTTTGTGTCCCATTTACCGCACTAAGTCAAGTGAAAAAAGAAATATCTGGCACAAACTTAAAACTTGGGGCGCAAAATATGCATTGGGAAGAAAGTGGTGCTTTTACAGGAGAAATATCTCCCTTAATGCTTAATGAGATTGGAGTAGATTATGTAATAATTGGGCATTCAGAGAGAAGACAATATTTTGGAGAAACAGATGAAACAGTAAATAAAAAAATTAAAGCTGCATTAAAGCATGATATTAATCCCATAGTTTGCGTAGGTGAAACACTAGTACAGAGAGAAGATGGAATTGAAAAGGAAGTAGTAGAAGCACAAGTATTAAAAGCATTAGAAAACATAAATAAAAATGACATGGATAAAATAGTAATTGCATATGAACCAATATGGGCTATAGGTACAGGAAAGACAGCTTCAAGTGAAGAAGCCAATGAAATAATATCATTCATAAGAAAAATTTTAAAAGATAAATATAGCCAAGAAATATCAGATAAGGTTAGGATACAATATGGAGGTAGTGTTAAACCAAGCAATATTGCTGAAATAATGAATCAGTCAGACATCGATGGAGCATTAGTAGGAGGAGCCAGCTTAAAATCAGATGAGTTCATTAAGCTTGTTAGTTTTTAGAGAGGTGTAAATATGACAAAAAATTTAGTATCCATTATAATACTAGATGGCTGGGGATTAGGAAAAAACTATGAAGGTAATGCAATACTTAAAGCTAGAACTCCAAACTACAAGTTGTTAATGGAGAATTTTCCAAGTACCACATTAAAATCTAGTGGACTTTCTGTAGGGCTACCTGAAGGACAAATGGGAAACTCTGAAGTAGGACATTTAAATATAGGTGCAGGCAGAATAATATACCAAGAATTAACTAGAATAACTAAGTCAATTGAAAATAAAGAGTTTTTCAATAAAAAAGAGTTTTTAGATGCTATAGAGAACTGCAAAAACAATGACTCGAAACTTCATTTAATGGGACTTTTATCAGACGGTGGAGTCCATAGCCATAATAGTCATCTATATGCGCTACTGGAACTTGCAAAAAATCATGGGTTAAAAGATGTATATGTGCATTGCTTCTTAGATGGTAGAGACGTACCTCCTCAAAGTGGCAAAGAATATCTTGAAGAATTAGAAAACAAGCTATCAGAAATAGGAGTAGGGAAAATTGCCACTATTTCAGGAAGATATTATTCTATGGATAGAGACAAAAGATGGGATAGAACTAGACTAGCATATGACGCACTTACTCTAGGAATTGGTAATACCGCGGGTTCTGCTGCGGAGATTATAAATAAATCCTACTCAGCTAAAGTAACAGACGAATTTGTAGTACCTTCTGTAATCATAAGCAATAATAAACCCGTTGCAGTAGTAGAAGATAAAGACTCTATAATATTCTTCAATTTCAGACCAGATAGAGCAAGGCAATTGACAAGAGCTTTTGTAGATAAGGATTTTGAAGGTTTTGAACGTCAGAAAAAGGT
Source organism: Proteiniborus sp. (assembly GCF_040308045.1). Lineage (NCBI taxonomy): Bacteria > Bacillati > Bacillota > Clostridia > Eubacteriales > Proteiniborus > Proteiniborus sp. The sequence continues at coordinate 4,686 of NZ_JAWRHZ010000008.1, read as the reverse complement.
CAATACTTACTATATTTGTATGACCCAATATGATAAAACTATAGAAAACGTTGAAATAGCTTATAAACCTCAGGCTTATTCAAATACATTTGGAGAGTATATAAGTAACTTAGGAATGAAGCAACTTAGAATTGCAGAAACAGAAAAGTATGCTCATGTTACCTTCTTTTTTAATGGTGGTGTTGAAAAGCCTAACGAAGGTGAGGATAGAGTATTGATACCTTCTCCAAAGGTAGCGACATATGATTTGAAGCCAGAAATGAGTGCAATAGAGGTTAAAAATGAAGTAATAAAAAGAATTAGAAGTGAATCATATGATTTTATTGTACTAAACTTTGCTAATACAGACATGGTAGGACATACAGGAGATTTTAATGCTGCTGTGAAAGCCATAGAAACTGTAGACTTTTGCCTTGGAGAGATAGTAAAAGAAATCATAAAAATAAACGGTAAAATACTTGTTACAGCAGATCATGGAAACGCAGAAGAAATGATAGATGAAAAAACAGGAGGTAAACTTACAGCACATACAACAAATAGTGTTCCATGTATTATAATAGGTGAAGGTGATGTAAAACTTAGAGAAGGTATTCTAGCCGATATAGCACCTACTTTGTTAGAGATGATGGGAGTAGACATTCCCCGGGAAATGACTGGGAAATCATTAATTGTTAAGTGATGCAATAGGGACGGTTCTTTTTGCATCGGATTTGGAGGGGATTAGACGCCAGATAGTTTAACTATTGTTCAAATGTTATCCCGAGCAAAGCGATGAATCTATCTTCATTAATTTTAAATGTTAATTATGTGAAATCAAGGAGGCAATATTATGACAATGATAACTGATATTTATGCAAGAGAAATACTTGACTCAAGAGGAAATCCAACAGTAGAAGTTGAAGTTTGGACTGAAAGTGATGGTTATGGAAGGGCGGCAGTACCTTCAGGTGCATCAACAGGAGCATTTGAAGCAGTAGAGCTTAGAGATAACAACAAAAACAGATATTTAGGAAAAGGTGTAACTAATGCTGTAAATAACGTAAATGATATAATAGCTCCAGAGATAATAGGTATGGATGCGTTAGATCAAGTATCTATTGACATGAGACTAATAGAGCTTGACGGTACTGATAATAAAGGAAAACTAGGCGCAAATGCAATTCTTGGAGTTTCTATGGCAGTAGCAAAAGCAGCAGCAGATGTATTAGGCTTGCCACTATATCAATATCTGGGTGGAGTAAATTCAAAAGCTCTTCCAGTTCCAATGATGAACATATTAAATGGTGGAGAGCATGCTGACAACAATGTTGATATTCAAGAATTCATGGTAATGCCTGTAGGTGCTCTTAATTTTAGAGAAGCACTTAGAATGGGAGCAGAAGTATTCCATAATCTTAAAAAAGTACTTAAAGATAAAGGTTTAAATACTGCAGTAGGGGATGAAGGTGGATTTGCCCCAAATTTAAGCTCTAATGAAGAAGCCTTAGCTACAATAGTAGAAGCTATTAAAAAAGCTGGATATAAACCAGGTGAAGATGTATTTTTAGCATTAGACGTTGCAGCAACAGAGATGTATAATAAAGAAACAAAAATCTATACATTAGCAGGTGAAGGTAAAAAATTTACTTCATCTGAAATGATTGATTTCTATTCAGAATTAGTAGACAAATATCCAATTATATCTATAGAAGATGGTTTAGACGAAGAAGACTGGGAAGGATGGAAAGCACTAACAGAAAGACTTGGAGAAAAAATACAACTTGTTGGAGACGACCTATTTGTTACCAACACAAAAAGACTAGAAAAAGGTATTAAGACTGGAGTAGCTAACTCAATACTTATTAAGCTTAACCAAATAGGTACTATTACAGAGACTCTTGATGCTATCGAAATGGCTAAGAGAGCAGGATATACAGCAGTTGTATCCCATAGATCAGGAGAAACTGAAGATTCGACAATAGCAGATTTAGTTGTTGCTGTAAATGCTGGTCAAATAAAAACAGGTGCACCTTCAAGAACAGATAGAGTAGCAAAATATAATCAACTATTAAGAATAGAAGACATGTTAGGGGAAGCCAGCCAATACAATGGTAAAGAAGTCTTTTATAATATAAAAAGCAAATAAGACAAGTAAAAATGAATGAATAACCGAAGAATGCCGAATAATATTAATAAATGTTTTTAATATTATTCGGCTACTAAGGTTCTAAATCAAATATGTATTGATTTTATAGTGGCACTATGTTAAAATTATTGTGTTTATGAGACAGAACAGGAGGTGGAGAGATGACAATATTCTTTTATGTATTAATCGTATTAGCAAGTTTAGCACTTATTGCCAGCATACTATTACAATCAGGGAAAAGTGCAGGTCTGTCAGGCAGTATAGGTGGTGGAGCTGAAAGCATTTGGGGTAGAAGTAAAGGAAGAAGCTTTGAAGGGATACTTAGCAAGTTAACTACTATTTCTGCAATAGTATTCGTTATATCGGCATTAGTACTAACTGCATTGCAGTAGTAACAATATAGTCAAGGAGGAAATGAAATATGGATATACTTTTGTTCTCAGCACCAGTTGTTGGGATAGTTGCTTTATTATTTGCTCTTTATAAAGCATCTTCAATTAATAAAGTAGCTCCTGGTAATGACAGGATGAAAGAAATAGCATCCTATATAGAAGAAGGGGCTATGGCTTTTCTTTCAAGAGAGTATAAAACTCTAGCAATTTTCGTAGTAGCATTATTTATTATTTTAGCAATTGGAATAAATCCTTGGACTGCTGTAAGCTTTTTAATAGGAGCAGTTTTTTCAGCTTTAGCAGGATTTTTTGGAATGAAAGTTGCTACTAAAGCTAATGTTAGAACTGCTAGTGCAGCAAAAGAAGGCGGAATGAATAAAGCTTTAAGTGTAGCATTTTCAGGTGGAGCAGTTATGGGAATGTGTGTTGTAGGTTTAGGACTTTTAGGTGTTGGTATTCTTTATATTACTATAGGAGAACCCGCAATCATTACTGGTTTTGGATTAGGAGCTTCATCAATAGCTCTATTTGGACGTGTTGGTGGAGGAATATATACTAAAGCAGCTGACGTAGGAGCAGACCTTGTTGGAAAGGTTGAAGCAGGTATTCCAGAAGACGACCCAAGAAACCCAGCTGTTATAGCTGATAACGTAGGAGATAATGTTGGCGACGTTGCAGGTATGGGAGCGGACTTATTTGAATCATATGTTGGTTCTATTATATCAGCTATTACATTAGGTATAGTAGTATTTGATGCAAAAGGAGCTATATATCCACTAGTTTTATCAGCAGTTGGTGTGTTAGCTTCTATGATAGGAACATTTTTCGTTAGAGCTAAAGAAGGCTCAGATCCTCAAAAATCTCTAAACATGGGAACACTTGTTAGTGCGATATTAACAGTTATAGTTGCATTTTTCTTAAGTAAGTCTTTATTAGAATCATATCAACCTTTTATAGCAATAGTTGCAGGACTTGCTGTAGGCTTAATAGTAGCAAGGTTTACAGAATATTATACTTCAGGCGATTATAAACCTGTTCAAAGCATAGCAGATGAATCTGAAACAGGAAGTTCAACTAACATAATAGGTGGACTATCAGTAGGTATGATGTCTACTGCATGGCCAATATTAGTTATAGCAGTAGGTATTCTTGTAGCTTTCTATGCTACAGGAGGAGCTACAGAACCAGCTAGAGGTCTTTATGGTATAGCACTTGCTGCAGTAGGTATGCTATCTACAGCTGGTATGACAATAGCTGTTGATGCTTATGGTCCAATAGCAGACAATGCTGGTGGTATTGCAGAAATGAGTGAATTACCAAAAGAAGTACGTAATGTTACAGATAAACTTGATGCTGTAGGAAATACAACAGCAGCGGTTGGAAAGGGATTTGCTATAGGTTCAGCTGCACTTACAGCTTTAGCATTATTTGCATCATATACACAAGCAGTTCAGCTTACTAGCATAGACTTAACTAAACCAACAGTAATTGCTGGATTATTAATTGGTGGTATGCTACCATTCCTATTCTCAGCTATTACTATGAAGGCTGTTGGTAAAGCAGCATTTAGTATGATTGAAGAAGTTAGAAGACAATTTAGAGAAATTCCTGGCTTAATGGAAGGAAAAGCTAAGCCAGAATATAGAAAATGTGTTGATATTAGTACAACAGCTGCATTAAGAGAAATGATAATTCCAGGTTTATTAGCTGTTATTGCACCAGTAGCTACAGGAATAATCTTAGGTACCGAAGCACTAGGCGGATTATTAGCTGGATCATTAGTTACAGGAGTTCTAATGGCAATATTCATGGCAAATGCAGGTGGAGCATGGGATAATGCTAAGAAGTACATTGAATCAGGAAACCATGGTGGTAAAGGCAGTGAAGCACATAAAGCTGCAGTAGTTGGTGATACTGTTGGTGACCCGTTCAAAGACACATCAGGACCTTCAATTAATATATTAATAAAACTTATGACAATAGTAGCTTTAGTATTTGCTCCTCTATTCTTAAAATTTGGAGGAATCATAATTAATATGTTTTAATTGAGTAGTGACTACAAGGAGGTAATTCTAGTAATTACCTTCTTTTTTTATGTTTGACGGGCATGTCATATGTCTAAGGTGAAAGTCCTAAGGGGCGTAGTTACCAACGAACCCAATAGCGAAA
>NZ_JAWRHZ010000007.1:0-45635 GCF_040308045.1 Proteiniborus sp. | reverse complement strand
CTCATTGAAGCTATTCTCTACGCAGATGACGGTGCCAGCGAGGTAGTAAAAGAATTTAAGAGTGGTGCCCTGACACTGGGTATTGATGATATCGGATCATTGGTAGCGCAGGATTTGACAGGATGTAAAATCGACAGCAATAACGTAGTTGTTTCAAGAAGTGAAGATGGTGGATCGCCGGTGGCTATTGGGTTTCGTGCCAAGAAGGCCAATGGAAAGTATCGCTATTTTTGGCTTTACAGGGTTATCTTCTCTGTTCCCGCCACAAGTCTTGCCACCAAAGGCGATTCCATTACATTTAGCAGTCCCACCATAGAAGGAACCGTCTTTAGAAGAAACAAACTGGACGGAGAAAGCAAACATCCTTGGAAAGCGGAAGTTACTGAAGGCGATAATGGTGTATCGGCATCAACCATTACAAGTTGGTTCACATCCGTATATGAACCAGACTTTACCGCCATAACCCCAACCATTACCATCACAACCCAGCCAGCAAGCTTAAGTGAAGTAACCGCAGGAAGCATTACTGGAAGCCTTTCTGTTGTGGCAAATTCCAACACCTCAAACCCTGTAACCTATCAGTGGTTTGAAAATACCATCGATAGCACCACTGGCGGTACTGCCATTAATGGAGAAACTTCTGCGAGCTTTGATATTCCAACAGACCTCTTGGCAGATACCTATTACTACTACTGCGTCTTAAGCTCTAGTGGTGCAGAAAATGTGACAACCACAGTGGCTACTGTTGTTGTTTCTTAATGGGAGGGTTGATCATGGCAGATGAAAAATTAAAGGTTGATGAGGCCGCTGAAGAACGAAGTACCACCATTGATATTGGCGGCGCGGAGTTCAAGATGGTTCTTACCACCAAAGCTACAAAGGAAATTGCCAAGCGCTATGGTGGTCTTGAGAATTTGGGCGATAAGCTGATGAAAACTGAGAACTTTGAAATGGCGCTCGAGGAGGTGGTGTGGCTCATCACCCTTCTGGCAAACCAATCCATCCTGATCCACAATATTAGGAACAAGGATGATAGAAAAGAACTTCTCACAGAAGATGAAGTGGAACTTCTTACCACTCCCTTTGACCTGGCTAATTACAAGAATGCCATTATGGCCAGCATGATAAAAGGCACAAAAAGGAATGTGGAGAGTGAACCATCAAAAAACGAGGTGGTCGGGTAAGTGATCAAGAGTTATTTACCCGACTCATTTACTATGGCACTGCCCACCTAAATAGAAATGAAGATGAGGTATGGCTATTACCCATTGGTTATCTGATGGACCTTTGGGAGTGTCATAAGCAGTTTATTGGTATCTCAAAACCAAGAAAGGAATATACCATCGACGATGTTGTTCCTGAGTTCCTGTAAATTATTCCTATTAAATTTCAATCTTGTCATATATAATAATGTGTATGGCGAACTGAATGGAGGGATAAAATGTCGAATAATACAGGCTGTAGTTGTTGTGGTGACATTGTAGATTTAACCATGACTACTGAAGATATGAATAAGTGTCCTATTTGTAATCAAGAGGGCAAAAAAGTGAAAAATATAACAGTTAAACACCTAGTTAAAGAAGAATATGTAGAATCAGTAGAAACTATGAATTATTCAATTTGTATGAACGAAGATTGTGATACTGTATACTTTAGTGAAAACAAAGGAATTCAGTTTAGCAAAGAGCAAGTAAAAGTTCCTATTTGGTTTAAGAAAGATGCGGACCCTAGGTATGCTTGCTATTGCAGTGAAGTTACTATTAACCAAGTGAAAGAAGCAGTAAGAGATAAAGGCGCACGAAAGATGAAAGATGTATTAGCAATCACAGGTGCTATGAAAAATTCTAAATGCGAAATTAAAAATCCACTTGGAGTTTGTTGCCATGAGACAATTCAAACGGCGATTGACGAAGCACTAGCAGAATAATAAACAAGTTTTCATTTATCAAGACACTTCTGATGAGGTGTCTTTTTTCATGCCCCAAAGGAGGTGAACGCTATGTCGGACTTCGGCCTGAAAATAGGTGTTGAGGGTGAAAAAGAATTTAAGAACTCTCTTCGAGATATCAATCAAACATTCAAGGTGCTGGGTTCTGAAATGAATCTGGTTACTTCACAGTTTGATAAGCAAGATAAATCCATCAAGGCTATAACAGCAAGAAATGAAGTCTTAAATAAAGAGATTGACGCTCAGAAAAACAAAGTATCCACCCTTGAAGCTGCACTGAAAAATGCTGCGGAGTCCTTTGGGGAGAATGACAAGCGAACAAAAGCCTGGCAGATCCAGCTAAACAATGCAAATGCGGACCTAAACAAAATGGAAAAAGAGCTGGATGATAACAACAAGGCTCTTGATGCAGCCAGTGATGGGTTTGATGATGCTGGTAAAGAAGCGGACAGGTTTGGGGATGAAATCAAAGACTCTGCAAAAGTGGCAGATGATTCCGGTGGTAAGTTTGAGAAGCTAGGTTCCGTTATGAAAGGTGTGGCTGCGGGGATTGGCGTTGGCATGGCAGCCATTGGAACTGCAGCAGTAACAGCGGGTAAAAAGCTCTTTGATATGGCTAATGATGCTGCGGCTGCAGGGGATGAGATCGATAAGGCCAGCCAAAGGATTGGTCTTTCCAGGCAAGGTTATCAAGAGTGGGACTATGTCCTTTCCCAAAACGGTGCCAGCATCTCATCCTTAGAAAACGGAATGAAGAAGCTTAACAACACCGTGGACGATGCCATCAACGGTAGTTCCTCAGCCACAGAAAAATTTCAGCGACTAGGGATTTCAATGGCCGACCTTGAGGGCAAATCCAGAGAAGAAGTCTTTGAGATGACCATTAAAGGTCTTCAAGGCATCTCTGATGAAGGTGAAAAAGCGGCCATTGCCAATGATTTACTTGGAACGTCCTCAGTTGAGCTAGGGGCGCTTCTAAACCAGACCGCTGAAAGCACAGATGCCCTAAAGAACAAAGCAAGTGAGCTAGGGCTGGTTATGAGTGATGAATCTGTAGATGCTGCGGTGAACTACACAGATGCCATGGATAACCTCACCCGCTCCTTTGCTGGGGTGAAAAACAACATCACATCCCAGCTCCTCCCTGGCTTTACCATGATTCTAGATGGTTTGACAGGCCTTATCACTGGCCAAGAAGGGGCCGCTGAGCAGCTTAAGGAAGGTGCAAGGCAGACGGTTGAACAGATTGCTGTCATCCTTCCTCAAATACTGGATGTGGTTACTGGACTTATTGCAGCTATTGCAGAAGTAGCACCTGATTTGATTCTCGCGCTTGTAAGTGGGATTTTAGATAATCTTCCTACTCTTATTGAAGCTGCAACCAATATCATCATGACCATTGTAGGTGGCCTCATCGAAGCCTTACCTCAAATTACAGACGGTGCTTTGCAGCTTGTTCTAACATTGGTGGATGGGATTATTACCAATCTTCCTGCCCTGGTGGAAGCGGCGCTAGTGATGATTGTTACTTTAGCTACTGGACTTGGAGATGCGCTGCCGGAACTTATTCCATCCATTGTAGAAGCGGTTATTCTGATCGCTACCACCTTAATCAACAATCTGGACTTGGTACTAGATGCAGCATTTCAGATTATCAGCGGCTTGGCTATGGGACTTTTAAACTCTCTGCCAACACTGATTCAGTCCTTACCTCAGATTATTAACAGCATCATTACCTTCATCACCAGTAACCTACCAAAGCTCATTGAAATGGGGGTTCAGCTGACCATTCAGCTTGGTATGGGACTTATTCGTGCCATTCCTCAGATCGTGGCTCAACTGCCTCAGATCATCATGTCTATTGTCACCGGACTAGCCCGTGGGATTCCATCCATACTAGAAGTGGGAAGAAATATCGCCAGAGGTTTATGGGACGGTATTGCATCGATGATTGGTTGGCTTGGAGAAAAAGTAAAAAACATGGTCAACGGGATCGTTGGTGGCGTTAAGAAGGTTCTTGGTATTAGATCTCCTTCAAAGGTATTTGCAGGCATTGGTTCCAACATGGGTGAAGGTATTGGAGAGGGCTTCGAAAAAGCCATGGGTGATGTGGAAAAAGATATGCAGGGCGCTATTCCTACAGACTTTGATTTGGACCTGAACTCTCAAGTAACAGGAAGTCTCGGTGGCTCTGACGGAGCAGTCTTTGATGTAACTATCCCTCTTACCATTGACGGTAATATTCTAACAAGAGTTATTGCACAACTTCAGTGGAACCAAAACACCGTCACAGTTAGAAACCTTGGTGTGGCAGGAAGTTAATAGAAAGGAGGCGGTCCCTTGATTGAAATTTACGCAGGAGCAACCATGATTCAGTCCGTTAAGAAAGTCATCAGCTCAAACATTAGAGAAACCTTAGAGGGTGAATTTACCCTCTCATTTACTGTTATGGCGAAGTCTGCATTGGCTTTAAAAACAAAGCAAATTGCAAAACTAGATAATCAGTATTTTGAACTGGTTCAAATCAGTAAATCAATTCAAGGGAGCCTACCAGTCTGTTCTGTTCTTTGTGAGCATGTATCTTATCTTTTGAACCATGAAATGTATCAAATAAGCAGTTTTGATTTCACGGGTGATCCTTCAGCAGGATTATCCCAGCTCCTTGCTGGCACTCCCTTTTCAGCTGGGATTGTGGATTTTACAGAGAGTGTCACGATGAAAATAAATCAGAAGGTTTCCAGACGAGCTGCGCTGATGCAGTTCATTGCTATTTTAGGTGGTGAAATTCAGTACGATGGCTATAGCATTAATATTCGTAGCCATAGAGGCTCCAATGAGTATATCCCTGTGATGGGTTCAAAGAATGTCACAAATGTGGCTGTATCCCATGATTCCAGGGAGAATGCATCATCCTATGACATTTCCTTTTTCAAGCTGATGGATTTGGCTGTTGGTGATAATGTGCACATCATCTTCAATCCATTAGGCATTAACGTAAAGACTAGGATCATCTCTCTTGAATACAACCCATTTTATCGATTTAACATCCGTGTTGAGGTGGGAAGGTATCGACCCAGTATTTCTGACACCTTTTATCGCATAGAAAACTCTATTTCTAATGTTGGAAGCTCCGTGGATGATCTTCAAAACCAGGTCTATGACTTAGGCGTCTCCTACACCATTGTAAAAACGCTGTCGGTGGTTGATAACAAAATCAATGTGACCTATGAAGTGGAAAAAGGTGATACCCATCAGTATCATGCCGAGTACAGCTTCACCACAGATTCCAGTGGCAGAATAACCAGCATCACCTTAGAAGATATTTTCTCAGAGCTTCTCCTTAAAGAGGTCTCTTCACTTCTGATTGATGCTGCAGCCTTTGAAGTAACTTATGCCGATGGCTCAACTGGAAGCTATGCCTACTCCACTGATTCCAGCGGAAGAATTACAGCCATTGAGAAAGTTTAAGGAGGAAAGCCATGAGCTATGATCGTAATTTTAATAACACCTTGGCCATCTGGACAGCTTTTGGTGGTAGAGGCAGCATTGTCCTTCCTATTCCTACCTTAAGCTGGACCAAGAAGTACTATAACAATTTTGGCTATACTCAATACGGCAGCGAAAGACAAATTAATGTCTATGATAACGGAAACGCTCAGATTGCAGTTTACTATGCTAAAACCCCATACATGTCCTACTGGAACAAGACCACCAAACAATGGACCGTTGTCAGTGTTCCTTGGTGGAGTCATGGTCAGCCTGAAATTCTTTATGCTGCAGATGGGGTATTTATCGCAAAGATTGTAGGCCTTGCTAATATCATTGCATCCTTTGACGGGATCACCTGGCATAACGCTGGGTACTGCGCCGGAGCTCAAAATGCCATGACCTGTGGTGCTTATGATATGGACCGAGGCTCTGGTGTGGTCAGCTGGTGGTACTATAAATCCCCGGTTTACTACAGCTTTGATTCCCTGGAAGAACGAACCGCCTGGACCTTGGTTGGATCGGACGGAACCTCAGTCCCCATCTTTAAATACCTGACCAGGCATAAAGGAAACTTTGTGGGAGTTGTTGGTGGGGACAAATCCATCGCCAGAGCAAGTACATCCAGTCCTGGAAGCTGGGTAACCACCATTCCTGAAGATGTGAATGATACTCGGTACATGTTCATTCGCTCTATCAATGGTGTGCTCTTTGTGATGAAGTTCAATTACACCAATGTGGGTGGCGATTACACCTACTACGTGAAGCTCTGCGTGATGAGTGACGATGCCACGCAAATTACAGAGACGAATCTTTCCTGGGTAGGGGATCTAGCCAATAACAACATCCCCAATCCAAGGAATATCATGTGGATGCCCGACTGGGGTAAGTTCGCACTTCTTAAAGAGAGCAGCCTTTGTGTATCCTCTGATGGGGTTACCTGGGAATGCCTGCATCAGCCAGGATTCACAACGTCCCAATACGATACCTTTGACGGTGCTATGTACATTCCCGGAGACGGGTTCTATGCCAAAGCCAGCGGGTATGTTTACTATGCACCTTACTAATTGAAGCCCATTTCTATCAGATTATGACGCCTTTAGCCGGGCGTCTTTTAATATATAAATCTACATGAAAGCGAGGAAAAACAATGAGAGATATTTGGACTTATATTCAACTGGCTATTGCTGGCCTTGGCGGTTGGCTTGGCTGGTTTCTCGGAGGTTACGATGGATTTTTATATGCCCTGATTGCCTTTGTTGTCATTGATTATCTGCTTGGTGTCATGTGCGCCATTATCGAGAAGCATTTATCCAGTGACGTGGGCGCTCGGGGCATCTTTAAAAAAGTGGTGATCTTCTCTTTGGTGGGGGTAGCCCACATCATTGATCAGAACATCATCGGAGATGGTGGTGTTATCAGAACAGCAGTTATTTTCTTCTACCTATCCAATGAAGGAATCAGCATTATTGAAAATGCCACAAGACTAGGACTGCCTATTCCAGAAAAGCTCCGCGATGTTTTGGAACAACTTAAAGACGGTGGAGATAAAGATGGAACAAAGTAATAAATGATTTTGCCATTTGAGCATTCTTTGCATATGTAAGTTATGGAGGTGTTCAAATGGTATTTATTCATTGTAGCTATTGCGAAGAACCATTATGCGTTATCAATTACAACTTACTACTCAGTGACAAAATGGTGATCAGGAACTATCAAGAGGAATGTCCATGCTGCCACAAAACTCTAGACTTCTATTGGCATGAAAACAGCGATCAGATTTTTGATGAAGGAAAACTGGATTAGCTGTATAAAATGTCATCCCCTTCGCATAATGCTTTTGGAGGGGATGAAAGTGACCAGAATTAAATGCCATTGTGGTGCGACGTTAATCTTAGTGAAGTATTTAATGCACTTAGAAGGGAGTTTAACATTTAGAGATTATTATGGCACATGCCCGGTTTGCGGGAAAGAAAATGAGACAAGAGATTTAAATGTAGACGACATAACTGATCAAGAATATCTATTCTAGTAGAAGCGTCATAGGCCAAGCCTGTGGCGTTTTTATTTTTCTATAGATTGCAACAAATCGTAGGAGGGAAAATCTATGAACCTAAAAAAACTTATCTTTACAGAAAATGAATGCTATAAAGCAGGTAGAAAAATCAAGCCCAAGGGCATTATGGTCCACAGCACCGGAGCTAACAATCCATATCTACGTAGATACGTTGGTCCAGATGATGGCATCTTGGGAGAAAACCAGTACAACAATCATTGGAACCAGCATAGACCAAGTGGCAGACAAGTCTGTGTCCATGCCTTTATCGGAAAACTTAAAAATGGAACCGTCGCTACCTATCAGACCCTGCCATGGGATCATAGAGGGTGGCATGCAGGTGGTGACGCCAACAACAGTCACATCGGATTTGAAATCTGCGAAGACAACCTGTCCGACGCCTCTTATTTCAATACAGTTTATAAAGAAGCCACGGAGCTTTGTGCTTACCTTTGTAAACTCTATGACCTGACAGAGAAAGACATCATTGGCCACTACGAGGGCTATCAGAAGAAAATCGCCAGCAATCACGGAGATCCTCGTCACTGGTTTTCTAGGCATGGTAAGAGTATGGATACTTTCAGGGCTGATGTTAAAAAGCTGCTGACGGCTCCTACTCCTTCCACTCCCCCGCCTCAGAAGCTTTACAGGGTCCAGGTCGGGGCTTACAGCGTCAAGTCCAATGCTGATGCTATGCTGGCCAAAGTAAAAGCTGCAGGCTTTACAGATGCCTTTATCAAAACTGAATAATTAATTCTTTGCCGCTAGGTGCTTTTCTTGCACTTGGCGGCATTTTTTTATTTTTCAGTACTCAATATGCCCTCTTCTGTCCTGTGAATGGTGAGAGGGATTTCTACCCTCCGATAGGAGGATTAATAATGACTGGAGAACAAAAAAATCAAATAGCTGACCTTAGGGCTAAAGGGTTTGGGTATGCAACAATCGCTCAAGCCCTAGGTCTTCCAAAAAGTACTGTTACTTCCCACTGCCAAAGAAATAAGCTAGGAGGGATCAAGGCCAATCACTCAACTACAGTTACTCCCGATAAGGAATACTGTAAACACTGCGGTAAGGAGCTTATACAGATCTCAGGAAAAAAGAAATTGAAATTCTGTAACCAAGATTGTCGTGTTACATGGTGGAACTCGAATCAGGACAAGGTCAAGAAGAAAGCCATCTACTTCTTCACCTGCGCTTATTGCGGTTGCTCCTTTACCGCTTATGGCAATTCAAAGAGAAAATATTGTTCTCATGATTGCTATATAAACGACCGCTTCAAAGGCGGTGATGTACTATGACAGACGATCAATTCAGAGCTGAAAAGCAATACCAATCAAGTCTTTCTATTGCAAAATCCATGCTTGAAAAAAACATAATTACCCCCGAGGAATTTGCCTTAATCGATGAGTATCTTCTTGAAAAATACAGGCCATTACTAGGTACACTATTCTCTCACATTAACTTGACTTCATAGCCTTTTAGAGTGATGTATAGTGTTGAAAGGAGTGAGTTTATGCGGAAAATCAATAGAATCGAACCTTCCGCTCCGGTAATGCCTACAAGAAAAAAGGTTGCTGCTTATGCGAGGGTTTCCGAAGAAAAAGGCAGAACGTTACACTCTCTTTCAGCGCAAGTCAGCTTTTATAGCAAATACATCCAGACCCATCGTGAATGGGAATATGCAGGTGTATATGCAGACGAAGGGATTTCAGGCACGACTGAAAACCGGGATGAGTTCAAGAGACTGCTGGAAGATTGTGATGCAGGCAAGATCGATATTGTACTAACCAAGTCCATATCGCGATTTGCTAGAAATACGGTGGACCTACTGGAAACAGTACGCCACCTTCGAGACATCGGAGTTGAGGTAAGGTTCGAGAAAGAAAACATCAATTCAATGAGTGGTGACGGTGAACTAATGCTCTCCATCCTCGCTTCCTTTGCCCAGGAAGAAAGCCGCTCTACAAGTGAAAATGTAAAATGGGCCATTCGAAGGAATTTCCAGAAAGGAAAGCCTAATTCCTTTAATATTTATGGCTATCGCTGGAATGGAGAGCAGTTTGTTATTGAGCCCGAGGAAGCCAAGATTGTAAAGCTGATTTATGATAATTTCATCAAAGGAATGTCCGCCGAACAAACAGAGGTACAGCTTGAAGAAATGGGTGTCAAATCATATACCGGAGGACGCTTTTCAAACACCTCAATTCGGGCGATCCTTAAGAATGAAAAGTATACCGGTAACATGCTTTTACAAAAGGGTTTTATTGAGGACCATATCACACACAAGTTAAAGCCCAACAACGGCGAACTCCCACAGTACTGGGTAGAAGATTCTCATGAAGCCATCATTGACCTAGAAACTTATGAAAAGGTACAAGCTGAAATCGCAAGGCGCAGAAAGTTAGGCGTTTTCGCAAATCCATCAATCAACACCACCTGCTTTACAAGCAAGATAAAGTGTGGAAACTGCGGTGTCAGCTATAGGCGCAGCGGCAAAAGACAAAGCAAGCATTCAAGTGATGTTTATTACATTTGGACTTGCCAGACTAAAGACCGCAAAGGCGTGTCAGAGTGCAGCGCCAAAAACATCCCAGAGAAGATACTCCAAGGTGTCTGTGCCCAGGTACTCGACTTAGACGAATTTGATGAAGATGTCTTCCTGGATCAAGTTGAAAAAGTTGTGGTGAATGGAAAAGATGAACTCATCTTTCATTTTCAGAGTGGTAGCATTATTCATCAACATTGGAAATCCACGGCCAGGAAGGATTGGTGGACACCGGAAGCTCGCGCTGCAAAATCAGCCTACAGCAAGAAGAACCCAAGAAGCTCTGGAAACATCACTTGCTTCACCGGAAAAATCAACTGCAGTAAGTGCGGGCAAAACCTACGCAGAAACACAAGCCTCCGAGTAAGTGGTCAGAAAGCCCACCATTGGCGCTGTCCCCCTCACACAGATTGCGGCCACAGCGGATTGGAAGAGAATCTGCTAAAAACTATATCTAGCGATGTCCTTTCCATTAAAGAGTTTGATGAAGGTATCTTTAAAGAAAAAGTTGATAACATCACTGTTGTTTCCAACACAGAACTTCTCTTTCAGCTGAAGGATGGCAGTAAGATCACAAAACAATGGCAATTCAAACGCAGACAGCCAGCTTGGTCAGAGGAAAGAAAGAAAAGACAATCTGAGAAAATGAAAGAGGCATGGAGGAAAAAGCATGAGCAGAACAAAGACAGCTAAAAACGTTAAAACCATACCTGCTACTCTCAGGCAGTTTTCTTCCACGCCTATTAATGAGCAAAGAAAACGCCGCACAGCTGGCTACGCTCGCGTATCTACCGACAGCGAAGAACAGTTCACAAGCTATGAGGCGCAGGTCGATTATTACACCAATTTTATTAAGAGTCGAGACGATTGGGAGTTCGTGAAGGTTTATACCGACGAAGGGATATCCGGTACCAACACCAAAAAGCGTGAAGGCTTTAGGCGCATGATCCAGGACGCCTTAAGCGGCAAGATTGACCTCATCGTTACCAAGTCAGTCAGCCGATTTGCAAGGAACACAGTAGACAGCCTCACCACCGTTCGCCAATTGAAAGAAAAAGGAATCGAGATCTATTTTGAGAAGGAAAATATCTGGACCTTAGATTCTAAAGGTGAACTTCTAATCACCATCATGTCATCCCTTGCCCAGGAAGAAAGCCGTAGCATTTCAGAGAACGTCACATGGGGACAGCGCAAGCGATTTGCAGACGGGAAGGTTACAGTTCCCTTCGGGCACTTCCTCGGTTACGATCGGGGTGAAGATGGCAACCTTGTCTTGAACCCTAATGAAGCAGTCATAATCCAGAGGATCTTCAGCATGTTCCTACAGGGCATGACGCCATACGGTATTGCCAAGCAGCTTACAGCAGACGGCATTTTATCACCCGCCAAGAAAGATAAGTGGAACGCTGGCACCATCAAGCGCATCCTCACAAATGAAAAATATAAAGGCGATGCGCTTTTGCAGAAAAGCTACACCGTAGATTTTCTTACCAAAAAGAAGAAAGCCAACGAGGGAGAAATCCCTCAATACTATGTTGAAAATAACCATGAAGCGATTATCGAGCCAGCGGTCTTCGACCTGGTCCAGAATGAGTTAGAAAAGAGAAACCCTGCAAACAATCGTCACAGCGGTGTTCATATATTCTCTGGAAAGATAAAATGCGGATCATGTGGAAGCTGGTACGGTTCAAAGGTATGGCATTCAAACAGCAAATACCGACGTACAGTCTGGCAATGCAACCACAAGTTCAACGGACAGCAAAAATGCTCCACTCCCCACCTCGATGAAGATACTATAAAAGAACTCTTCGTGAAGGCTACTAATAAGCTCCTGGATGACAAGGATGAAATCATAGCAAACTTCGAATCCATGAAGGATGTTCTTTTTGACACTGGTCCCTTAGAAACCAAACAGGTCGAGCTTCAAAATGAAATGGAGATTGTCACTGAGCTGATACAGCAATGCATAAACGAAAATGCCAATGTTGCCTTAGACCAAGGAGAATACCAAAGAAGATACGATGGCTTGGTACAGAGGTTTGACACTACCAAAGAAGATTTAGAAAAAATATCCTGGCAGATTAAGGAAAAAGTGACCAGTCGCCAAACAATGGCTGCTTTCCTCGCTGAACTTAAGAATCAAAATGAATTACTCACAGATTTTGATCCACTCCTCTGGCACAGTTTAGTCGATTGTGTGACAGTCCTAGATAAAGAAAATGTTCAAATTACCTTTAAAAACGGAATCACTATTTAATATAATAAAACACCTTATAACTGGCAATTCAGTAGTAAGGTGTTCCTCTTTTTTTGCATTGCACTATGTCTTTTGTGAACCCATTATATTAATTATAATATAGGTTGTATAAATTGAATCAGTGTAGCTGTTGCAGCAGCAAATTCTACAGTGCCTTTTATAGTCTGAAGTCCTTTAATTGCTGTTTTGATAAAGCCCTTTCTTGGATTTGCTGACTTCGATTCTTCTTTAATTACTTCTAAACTACTAACGAGAGTTTCCTCATCTTCTATCGAAAGTCCTTTTGCATTTTCTTTAATATCTTCTATAAGCCCATTCAATTTTTCAACATCAATTGTATTGACAGTATTTGTTGCATTAATAGTAGAATTGTCGTTTGCTATATTAACCTGCCCATTTTCAATTGCTATAGAATATGTAACTTTTTCATCAATTCCCATCTCGATCCCTATTTTAGTTAAATATCTTTCTATATGGCGTATTAAGACCATTACCACCCGGTCATTAAAACCCTTGACTTTGTCTTGAAAACTTCTTGAAGATGAATATCCCATTGCCACTCCATTATGAATTTGGATATTATTGTCTACTATATAGCAAATAATGGAGAAAACATTTCGTACTTCTTCTTCATCAAGATGGCCTAAGGAGAAGATTGCTCTTCCATATGATCCTGCAACCTCCTTGACTTCATTTTCTAAATCTTGCTCACATTCACCACAGCTTTGTATGTAACTAAAAATCAAATCATTGCTTTTTATAAAAGCAGTAAATTTTGATAGAACTGCGTTATAATCTTCAAAATCTGCCTGTAATAATCGATTAGAAATGCTGTTAAAATCATATATAATTTTTCTTAATTCTGCTCTATTCAACTTCATAGTTTTTCACCCCGCAAAACGGACAATAACATCCGGTTATTCTCAATATTGGTTTGACTCTTGCTTTCCGATTACAGCAAGGAAATATTGTAGTTTCTAAAGCTTCAATTCCAGATCGAATTGGATTCTCATGCTCATGATTTGGTCGTTTACCAGCTTTGAATGTTACAGGTCCTTTTTTAAATTCTTTTTCCATCTTTTTAAATTCATCGTATATCAAATCCATTGTTTTATTTTGAGCCATTGCCATGGCTAATTCGACTACTTCTTCTGTTAAGTAGTTATCACTAATCAATCCACAACTTGGACAATATATTTCTAACACTCTATCGTCTTCAATATCGTCGGGAGTTGATTTAAAAAAAGTTCCGCAATGGGAACATTTCAAAAGAATGTATCCATAGTCATCAGTCGGTATTGAGATCTTTATAGTAAATTCATTATCCATATATTCCTCCCCCACCTTAACTAAACTACTGCGTACCCTTTTTGAGTTTGCATACCCCTATGCATAGCAACAATGAGGTTCATTAAATTGTATCAATCTCTGTATGATTCTCTCGATATATATGCATTTTACCTTATTTAAATAAGATTCTTGAAGCAGTTTTAGTACTTCTAGATTATCTCCTTCTATATATAAATTTTCTGTGTTTTCCCAGTCTACGCTTTCTTCCTTTGCTGGTCTAAGGGTTTTATTTATAGGTGTATTTCCTAGTAATATGGCTTCTTTTTTTCCAGGCCAAGTTAATTGATATCTTTCCTTATCCCCTTCTACTATTTCATCCATTAATTCTTGCTGTAATAGTTCAAAGTCTATTGCTTTTGTTATACTTCCACCATTTCCTTTGATTTCTGTAATTACATTTGGGAATAATTTTTCTATTTTCTCAATATTATCTTTGGTTATATCTTTTGATTTCATGTTTAATTTATCCATTTTATTCCTCCTGTTATCACTCTAATATATCAGTCAATCTATCGAAATCTGATTTAAATAGTTTGTCTTGCTCAATCCTATATTTTTCAAATTCAGACTCTGCAAATTCTTTTGCTATGGCAGCTGTTACTTTTCCTGAGTTTTCAAGTATATCTCTTTCATTAAACTGTAAAAATGCATTTAATTTTTTTGCCCAGTCTTCCATAGTCATTGGTATTTTTCTTTCGGCTTGAGTTTCTGCATAGTCAAGGTACATTGTAACGAATCTATCTAATTCTTTTAATTCTTTCTCACTTAGATAATTTTTAGCTATAGAGACGTCTGTTTTTACAATTTTACCATTCGGTGCATTCTTCCAGGTAGTTAGTCCCATATGTTTCTTCGTACTATCTGCTCTTTTATAAATTACTTCAGCTGCAGTATTACCATGGATAGCAAAATGTAGTTTATTTTGAACTGTTTTAAAAAAGTCTTTAGTTGCCTTTGCATTAGGATCATAGTCTAATGCTGTCGCATAGATATCTGTTATTTTCTGATAGAATCTTCTTTCAGATGCCCTAATCTCTCTGATTTCTGCAAGTAGATGTTCAAAATAATCTTCGTTTAAAAATGTTCCGTTTTTTAATCTTTCTTTATCAAGTACATATCCACGAATAGCAAAATCTCTAAGTACAGCTGTTGCCCATTGTCTAAATTGAGTTGCTTTTATTGAATTTACTCTATATCCTACGGATATTATGGCATCAAGATTATAGAACTTTGTAGTGTATTCTTTGCCATCAGTACCAGTATGTCGGAATTCCCGACATACTGAATTTTCATCTAGTTCTCCTTCCCTAAAGATATTTTGCAAATGCTCAGTTATTGTGCTTCTTGATTTTTCAAACAATTCCGCTATCATTTTTTGCGTAAGCCACACAGTCTCATTTTCAACTCTAACTTCTATAGTGTTTTCATTTGCTTGAGAAGTAAATATTAAGAATTCAGCAGTGCTATTTCGTATTTGCAAGTTCCTATTTGAATTCATGGTCATCCTCCTATCTATCAAGTAAGCCATCTAATTCTTTTATTTTCTTTCTTACTTTTCTATTTATCTCCACTTTTTTGTTGAATTGTTTTTCTCTATTGATTTTCTTTTCTAATATCTCTATTTCTCTTTTTAACTTTTCTATTTTCTCGTTTAATTCAATTACATCTTCAATATCTTCTTCTATACTACTTTGTATAGGTATCAGCTGCCTAAGTATATTATCATAAACATCTTTTAGTGTTAAACCTGAAATTATATTAAAATCTAATTCGTATTCTTTCATCCATTTAGTTTCATAATAAGATTTAATAACCATTTTATTTTCATCTGTTTTGTTTCTTTCTTTATAAGCCATTGAAAGTTTAACTTTATCTCTATACCTCAATATATATAATATTGGGTAAGGTATGACTCTATCTATATTTTCTAGTACTTCCCTTGATAGTTCCCCAGTCTTTAAAAACACCTCAAAGACTTGAATCTCTTGTACTTCTTCTGTTGAATCTAAGTTTGTAGTTTCTTCTGACAGCTTGTGCTTCCAAATTATATAATCTACTTCTTCTCTAAACATAGATTCTAACTTGCTATCTGCATTTATTTTATTATAGAATTTATTTTTAGGTATTCTTTTTTTATATAGTGATCTCTCAGGAAGATTTAGCATATTCACACCTACCTTATGACTACAAAGGCTATAAGTTCAAAATCATCTAAGCCATTAATATTTTCTAATAAGGCTGTTGTACCACCAGCACTAAATAGGCTATCTATATCACTATCTTCGTTGACATCTACTATAGTTTTTATAGTTTCTTCTAGTAAAGTTGAATACTTGTCCATTTTCTTGCCATCTTTTGTTTCTTTATTGAATTCTAAATACTCTTCTTTTATAGGCTCATCTTTACCTTTACATCCAGTTCTCAGAACGTCTAATATTTTTTTTACTTTTAAATGGTCTAAATAAACTTCTCCATCGTATTTCATATATACTAAATAAAAAGGATAAATCATATTTTGTTTATTTTTATCTATTTCATCATTTATATTTTTTAGTACAAATATTACTCCTGGCACTATACCTTTTTCTTTATCCGCCATAATCACTGTATGCAAACCATTAGGAACCTTGTCTAATTCTCCATTATCCTTTTCGTAGCTAACTAAATCCATTCTAAAATCATTAAGTCCTAAATCTGTTATAGATACTCCTGTATTAATATCTTCTAAATCTAATACTTCTTCTTGTAATTTCTTTAACTGCTCTTTTCTATATTCTAAGTCTGTGGATTTATTAGTTAGATAATTATCATCCCCTGTAGCTGTTACATCAGAAATTATCATCCTGTTTTCTACACGTTCTTTAAGCTTTATATATTCATCAAGAGTCATATCAGGCCAGAAATTAACCAGTTGAATAGTATCATTTTTTGAACCTATACGATCTATTCGTCCAAATCTTTGAGTTATCCTTACTGGATTCCAATGTATATCATAATTAATTAAATAATCGCAATCTTGAAGATTTTGTCCTTCAGAAATACAGTCAGTGGCTATTAATATATCTATTTCTCCTTGAATATGAGGCATGGTTAAATGTTTTTCCTTGGATATAGGTGAAAAACATGTAAGGATTGTATGTAAATCATTTTTTATCTTTAGTGTAGTTTTATTTGCATCAGAGCCTACTACTTTTGCTGTGTCTAAATTATAATTTTCTTTTACATATTTTGAAATATGTTCATATAAATAGTCAGCAGTATCTGCAAAGGCGGTAAATATTATTACTTTCTTATTTCCCGGATTCATTTGTCTATATATTTTTTCGCTTATTATCTTTTCTAGTATTCTAAGCTTTGTATCATGTTCTGGTGTTATTTTTGCCATTTCTTCTAATAGAGAAACTATAACATCTCTATCATTAGCTAAATCTTCTTTCCATGAAATTCTATCTATATCTGCTAGATTTATTTTCACGGTGCTGCCTATGCTATAATCTTCATCTAGCCAATCATCTTCATCTAAGTTAATACTATTTATTTCATTTTGATTTACAAATACATTTGAAACAAGTCTATCAAAATTATCTATATCCTCTAAGATATTTTCAATATTAGTTAACAATTTAGATAAGGTTAATCTAAAGGCATCTACTGAGCTTTCTAGCCTTTTCAATAGGTTTATTCTCATTAATGTCTGTAAGCTTCTTTCCCTGTCTGCTTGTCTTAGGCTACTAAGTCCTCCTTTTACAACAGTGTCATATATGTTGCTATAAAAATTAAGTCTGCTAGGAAGGATATAGTTAAATGGTGCATATAAGCTTAAGTTCAATTTAGTAAGTTCATTAAATATTTCGTTATAGTTAATTACATCTTCTCTATCAGTAAGTTCACAAAAATGAGATATAGGCTTTAGTCTTGATGGAAACTTTCCTATTTCCTCTACATTATAATATCTCTGAATATGCTTTCTTGAGCGTGCAATAGTAAGACTATCTAGTAATTCAAAGAAATCAAAGTCTAGCATTTGAAGTAATGCTTCTGTAGTCCTTTCATGATTTGGAAGCCTGGACCATTTATTGAAATTAAGCTGAGTTCTTCTAAAGATATCTTCAATTCCTCTTTCTGTGTTTAGCTTTGCATTTATACTTGAAGGATTACCTTCATATGCTAAGGCTAGTTGGTTTCTTAAATCAGTAAATTTGTTGTTTACTGGTGTTGCAGAAAGCATAAGTACACTTGTCTTTACTCCTTTTTTTATGACATCATTCATTAGTCTTTGGTATCTAGTTTGTTTGTTTTTATAAGGATCGTTATTTCTAAAGTTGTGTGATTCATCTATTATTAACAAATCATAGTTTGACCAATTTAATCTACCTAAATTGATTCCATTACTATAACCACCATCTCTAGATAAATCTGTATGATATAATACATCATAGTTAAATCTATCCTTGGCTAGTATATTGTTTGTATAATTTTCTCTATAGGTATTCCAGTTTTCTGATAATTTTTTTGGACAGAGAACTAATACTGATTTGTTTCTGAGTTCATAGTACTTGATTACCCCTAATGCGGTAAAAGTCTTACCTAGCCCTACACTATCTGCAAGAATACAACCATTATATTTTTCAAGTTTGTTTATTATACCGATAACTGCATCCTTTTGAAAGTTATATAGTCTTTTCCATATTTCTGTTTCCTTAAATCCTGTGGCTTCATTAGGTAATATGTTTTCTGTAATATCTTCAAGAAACTCATTGAAAATATTGTATAGTATGACGAAGTAAATAAACTCTGGTGAATTTTCATTATAAACTGTGGAAATGTATTCTACTACTTCATTTGTTATATCTTCTAGCTTTTCACTATCATTCCATATTTGGTCGAATAAAGTAAAATATGTTTTTGTATGTGAGTAATCTGCTAGTTTTATAACTATATTAGATAAATTATTTCCCTTTTCATAGCCTAAGTCTACTGTAGTAAATCCATTGGTTTGAGTGTACGTGTTTTTTGGGACATCTTGTTCTATATTTACAAAGCCTTGTAATCCTGCATTGGTTTTGTTTGATTTAAAGGTTACTTTTCTTTTTATCCAATCACTACATTCTTTTGCTATGGCTTTTTGTGTCAGTTCATTTTTTAACTTTATCTCAAATTCTGTTCCATAAAGGCTTCGTTCTCTATTTAGCTTTGGTATGTAAAATTCTCTTTTTTCTTTATCAATTTTATCCTTTATAAATGTTGGTGAATTGAAAATAAATCGTAGCTCATCTATGGATTCAAGTTCTTTTTTTAAAGATTCGTATGCATATATAGAAAAGCAAGAAGCTACTATAGATAATTTATCTCCTTTTTTTATTGTTTTTTTAAGGTCGTCACCTAACAAACTATGAATATTATCTATAATCTCCATGCATGCTCATCCTTCCTATAATTTTTGCTTAATATCTATTATTTCTTCATTAAAAGCCTTTTTCCTTTATTTTTTGATATTTTTGGGAAGCTCGTAGGTAATAAAGAGTTCATTTCATAGAAGTAAAATAATTATTAAAGAAGTTATAAAATTATAAAAGCCTGACCCCAAATCCACAAATCCCATATGAAAAATGCACCTCAAAATGTTACATGTGTCTAACATTTAAGGTGCACTTCATTTCCTGCTCTTTTTTTAGCTTCTTAATGTTGCGTTTAACTTTTCTTTTAATTTTTCTACAATTTTATCATGAACTTTTGATACATCTTCGTCTGTTAGTGTTTTATCATGGGATCTATATACTATTGAGTATGCAACACTCTTCTTTCCATTTTCTATCTGTCCACCCTTGTAAACATCAAAAAGCTTAATAGCCTCAACAAGTTTCTTACTATTCTCCATAATTACCTTTTCTATATCTTTTACCATAACTTCTTCATCCACAATTAATGCAATATCTCTAGTAACTGAAGGATATTTTGGAAGTGGTGTATATTTTCTTCCTAGATTAGATGCTAATACTAATAGCTCAAAATTCAATTCTGCTACATAAACTCTTTCTTTCATTCCAAAGTTCTCTAATACATCAGGGTGGATTTCTCCTACTGTTCCTAATACATGATCTCCTAGTATTATACTAGCAGTTCTTCCAGGATGAAATGTTGGGTCATTTTTTTCTCTAACATATTCATGCCCTTTAATTCCTAATTTATCTAATAGCGTTTCTATTACGCCTTTAAGAGTAAAGAAATCGCTATTACCATACATTCCTATGGAAAGAGTCCTGTTTTCATATGGTAGTTCAGTAATAGGAAGCTGCCTTGGTGTAAATGTATTTCCTATCTCATATCCCCAAGCCTTTTCTACTCCGTATTTATAATTTCTTGTCATCACCTCAAGAATATTCCCTATAAGAGTAGTCCTCATTACACTAAAGTCTTCACCTAAAGGATTTCTTATTTCAACATATTTTCTCTTCATACTATTTTCAGAAATATTTAATTTATCGTATTGTCTAGGACTTATAAATGAATAAGTTGTAATTTCATTTAATCCAATACCTGTTAGTATGCTTTTTGCTCTATCTTCAATTTGTCTAATAGGAGCTTTCTCTGCCTTTGTTAATGTACCAACTAAAGGTTGAGGTGTAATCCTATCAAGTCCATATATTCTACCTACTTCTTCAATTAAGTCAGCCTCAATTCCTAAGTCTCTTCTAAAAGAGGGTACAGATACTTTTATCTTTTCACCTTCAATTCCAGCATTTAATTCTAGTGAATTTAGCATTTTAACCATTTCATTAGCTTCAATATCAGTTCCTAGTAATCTATTAGCTCTTTCTGGTGATAGTTCCATTATTCTTTCTTCTGCTTTGCCATCATATATGTCAATATGCCCTGATACTACAGTACCTGCATTTATTTCTTCTATAAGCTGACAAACACGATTGCATGCAATATCCGACAAATTCGGATCTAAGTCCTTTTCATATTTTGCAGATGCTTCAGTTCTTAAGCTTACCTTTCTAGAGGTTAACCTTACACTTCTTCCATTGAAGTTAGCCGATTCTATAAGTATATTTTTAGTATTTTTTGTAACCTCGCTGTCTTCTCCTCCCATGACCCCTGCAATAGCCATAGGCCTACTATCATCTGCGATTACTAGCATTGAAGAATCTAAGCTTCTCTCTACACCATCAAGAGTTTTAATCTTTTCGCCTTCCTGTGCTCTTCTTACAATAATCTTTTTACCAGATAATTTATCAAGATCAAAAGCATGTATTGGTTGCCCTATTTCTAGCATAACATAGTTTGTAATATCTACTATATTGTTTATAGGTCTTACTCCAGCTTCCATAAGCCTTCTCTGCATCCACATTGGAGATTGACCTATTTTAATGTCTTTTACTACTTTTGCATAATACCTATTACATAAGTCTTTAGCTTGTACTGTAATATCATTTAGGTGTTCCTTAATGTCGCCTACCTGATTTTTTATTTCTATTTTAGGGTATTTTACTCTTTTTTCAAAGGTTGCTGCTGTTTCCCTTGCCATTCCAATAATACTTAAACAGTCTGGGCGATTTGGAGTTATTTCAAAGTCAATAATTTCTCCATATAATCCAATAGCTTCTTTTATATCCTGACCTAAGGTGTACTCCTTATCTAGTATAAAAATACCGTCCTTATTTTCCTTTGGTACTACATTATCACTTATGCCTAGTTCACTAGCTGAGCAAAGCATTCCATTAGATTCAATACCTCTTAATTTTCCTTTTTTAATCTTAACTCCTCCTGGAAGTTTTGCACCTATAAGAGCTACTGGAATATAGTCTCCTACTTTAATATTATTAGCACCAGTCACTATCTGGACCTTTTCATTTCCTACATCTATAATTGTAACTACCAGCTTATCTGCATCTGGATGCTTGCTTATTTCTAATATATTTCCTACTACAACATTTTCTATTCCTTTATCAATATTTTCTATTGAATCTACATTCGAGCCAGACATAGCAAGTCTATCAGCCAACTCTTTTGAATCTATATCTATATCAACATATTCTTTAAGCCATTTAACAGGTACTAGCATGTTTCCTTCCTCCTTCTTTCTTTAAAACTGATTTAAAAATCTCATATCATTTTCAAATAAAAGTCTTATGTTATTTATTCCGTACTTAACCATGGCAATTCTATCTACTCCTAGTCCAAATGCAAATCCACTATATACTTCAGGATCTATACCACAGTTTCTAAGTACATTCGGATGCACCATTCCACATCCTAGAAGCTCCATACTCCATCCAGTTCCATTACATGCTTCACAGCCTTTTCCCATACATTTTAAACAAGAAACATCAACCTCAGCACTTGGCTCTGTAAACGGAAAGTAATGAGGTCTATATCTAGTTTTCATATCGCTACCAAAAAGCTCTTTGATAAACATGTCTATTGTATGTTTAAGATTTGCCATAGTAATATTTTTATCTACTACTAACCCTTCTAGTTGATGGAACATAGGAGAGTGAGTATCATCTACATCATCAAATCTAAATGTCCTTCCAGCAGATACAATCCTCAAAGGTGGCTTGCTTTGCTTCATAGTTCTAATCTGTACAGGAGATGTATGGGTCCTTAAAAGAATATCATCAGTTATATAAAAAGTATCTGATGGATCCCTTGAAGGATGATTTTCCGGTGAATTTAATGCATCAAAGTTATTATATACAGTCTCTACCTCTGGTCCTTGAACTATACTAAATCCCATGCTCATAAAGATGTTTTCTAGTTCCTCCATCACTCCAATAAGAGGATGTCTATGTCCTTTCTCTATGCTCATTCCTGGCATTGATATATCTATTATCTCCGACTGTAGCTTTTCATTCTTTGCTTCTTCCTTAAGTCTTTCTTTGACCTTTTCAATCTCACCCTCAATTAGTTCCCTTACTTCATTAGCTAATTGGCCTATAATTGGTCTTTCCTCTGGTGACAATCCTCCCATACCTCTTAATACTTGTGTTAATTCTCCTTTTTTCCCTTGATATTTGACTCTTATTTGCTCTAATTCTTCTAGCTTATTAGTTTTTTCAAGTTCAGTTAGAGCTTTTTCTTTTATCTTATTTAATAATTCTTTCATTTCTTTGCACTCCTTTCATGCTAAATAATCATTTTGTAAATAATTATTCCAATTATAAAAATAAAACTTACTATTAAAGAGTTCTTAAAAATACTATAAAGGTAATTGGTATCTTTCGATTTTGTAGCCTTTGCTTTGCTTTTCTTTACAGTTTTCTGTTCTTCTTTCTTCGACTTACCTATTGATATTTTCCCTGTAACAATATTAAAAACAAGGGTTAGTCCGAAATATGCAATGAAAAAAGCTAAAAAACTGACTATATACTGAGCTAAATATGCCATAAAACCACCCCCATAATATTTAAAATAAAAAAAACCTCCGTCATAAAGGGACGAAGGCTTTCCGTGGTACCACCCTAATAATTTGACTGTTAATCAAATCACTCATTATGTTAACGGAAAAAAACCGGCATAAGTCTACTACTATTTCAACCTAGCAGTTCAAGAGTGAACCTCTGTATTTTTAACTTAGAAGTGCTTTCAGCCTATGACACTTCCTCTCTTAAAGTATTTAAATACATACTTTCTCTATCATCACTTTTAGATATTAACTTTTTAGTTCATTATAAGCGCTTTGTACATTAGATAGGCGTTAATAGAGCCAGTGAGCTCAAACATTTTCCAGAAAAAATCTGCATTAAACATTGTATAAAACACCTCTCTATGCTATTTACTAAGATTATAGCATGAGGTGTAGAAAAAAACAAGGAATATGTAAACTAAATTTTTTGATTATTTCAATTTTAATCTCTGTCTCAAAACCTCGTACATTATAACAGAAGAAGCAATTGCAGCATTTAATGATTCTGCATCACCTGGCATAGGTATTTTAATAAGTAAGTCGGATTCAGCCATAACTTCACTCGATACTCCAGAAGCTTCATTGCCAATAACCAAAGCAAAGTTTGTTCTAAAATCTACATCAAAACAGTAATCCTTTGCATCTAGTGATGTTGTGATAACCTTAATACTACTATTCTTTAAATCCCTTATAGCTTCATTAGCGCTCCTATAATACAAAAGAGGAATGTGAAATATTGAACCCATAGTTGAACGGACAGTTTTTGGATTAAATATATCAACACAGCCTTCTGTTACAATAACTCCATTTGAGCCAAAAGCATCTGCAGTTCTTATAATAGTTCCCATGTTTCCTGGATCCTGTACTCTATCTAGAAGAATAATAAAATTTTCTTTTTCTTTTAGAACATCATCAATTCTCTTTATGTCATAATTTACTACTGCTAATATTCCTTGTGGCTTTTCTGTGTCTGACACTTCTTTAAAAAGCTTATCTGATATATAATATAGCTTGTAATTTTCTAAACATATTGTGTCATATAGCTCTTTGCCACCTTTAATCTCAAATAGCATATCTGAATAGACTAAATACTCTACGTTTGCACTTGATTTAATGCAATCATCAATTGCTCTAATACCCTCAACAAAAAAGCTTCTTTTCATCCATCTATCTTTTTTTCTGTGCAGTGATTTTATTTCCTTTATTATTGAGTTTGATGAACTTGTTATCATTTTATTCATACTTATTTTCCTCAGTCTACTTTTTTCTCAAGCTCACTTAAATCCTTGTTGTTTCCTAGTACTATTAGTATATCACCAGCTTTTATAACATCGTCAGCTTTAGGAGTAACATTCATGCTATCAATTTGTTTTATGGCCATTACATTTACACCATATTTTGTTGGTAACTTAAGTTCCTTTAGGGATTTGTTTTCCCATTCAGCTATAGCAGCAATCTCCACAATGCTATAGTCTGGAGATAACTCTATATAATCAAGTATGTTCGGAGAAACTAAATTATGCGCAACTCTCACTCCCATATCTCTTTCAGGAAATACTACCTTATCTGCTCCAATTTTATATAAAACCTTTGCATGAACATCATTTTGAGCCTTAGCAATTACAGTCTTTACTCCCATCTCTTTGACTATAAGTGTTGCCATAATAGATGCTTGAATATTAGAGCCTATACTTATAACTGCAACATCAAAATTCCTAATACCCAAAGATTTTAATGAATTCTCATCTTGAACATCTGCTTGTGCTGCATAAGTAACTGAATCAGATATTTCTTGTACTATTTCTTCGTTACCATCGATGGCAAGTACGTCATGACCTTGATTATACAACGTTTTTGCAACACTTGTTCCAAATCTTCCGCAACCAATAACTACAAATTGCTTCATTATATCACCTTCCTATCCGATCATAATCTTTCCTTCTGGATATCTAAAGTTACCCTTATCTTTGTCTTGTCTTTTAGCCAACGCAAAGCCTAAAGTTAAAGGTCCTAACCTTCCAGTAAACATAGTAAATATTAGTATCAATCTTCCTATGCTTGATAAATCAGAAGTTACTCCTCTTGTTAATCCTACTGTAGCAAAAGCAGACGTGGTCTCAAAGAGTAAATCTAAAAAAGAATTCTCAGATTCTGTTAAGGTCAATATCATTGTTACAAATACTACTAAGAAAAGACTTATACCCAATACTGCTAAAGCTCTAAAAATTAATTCGTATGGGATTCTCTTTCTAAATACATCTACATCTGATTTACCTTTAAGAATTGAATATATAGTCAAAATAATTACACCAAATGTTGTTGTTTTTATACCTCCTGCAGTTGAGCCTGGGGAGCCTCCTATAAACATAAGTATAATCATAAGAAAAGAAGTTGCTTTAGTTAATCCTCCTATATCTATGCTATTAAATCCCGCCGTTCTTGGGACAACTGCCTGAAACATAGACGCTGTTATCTTGTCAATAAAAGGTAAATTCCCAAGTGTTTTTGGGTTATTATATTCAATAATTAAAATGAAAACAAAACCAGTTATTAGCAATATAGCAGTAGATAATAATACAAACTTTGTATGGAGTGTATTGCTTTTAAATTCTTTATTCCTTGTTAGATCAATATAAACAGTATATCCAAGTCCACCTATAATAATAAGCAAAGCTAAAGTGATGTTAACTACGGCGTCACCTACAAAAGGCACTATGCTATTTCCTGTTATATCAAAGCCAGCATTGCAAAAAGCAGAAATTGAGTGAAATATAGAATGCCAAATTCCGCTTTTTATTCCATATATAGGTACAAACCTTGTTGAAAGAATAATTGCTCCAATTGCTTCAATAATTAATGTTGACATAATAACGTATTTTGTAAGCTTAACAACACCCTCTAATGAAAACTGATTTAGTCCTTCCTGTATTACAAGTCTTTGTCTTAAAGTAATCCTTTTACCAATAAGTAAAGCTACTAAAGTAGCCATGGTCATAAATCCTAATCCACCCATTTGAATCAGCATCAATATCACAATCTTACCAAATAAAGTCCAATATGTAGCTGTGTTAACTACAACTAAACCAGTAACACATACAGCAGATGCAGCTGTAAAAAGTGAATCAATAAAGCCAATACTTTCTCCATCTACTGAAGCTATTGGTAGATTAAGAAGAATACCTCCTATTATAATTAATCCTGCAAATCCTAATACTAAAATTTGTGCTGGATTTAACTTTTTTTCTTTTAGTTTTCTCTTGTAATGCATAATTACCTTCACCCTAACCTATAGTCTCCTAGCGTTAATAATTATTATAACATTTTGACCTATATATTAAAAGTACCCTTATTATAATAGAAAAATAAAAAGCTCCGTAATCGGAACTTTTATTATCTATGCGTTCTTAGCAACTTCAACTAATTTCGCAAAGCCTTGAGCATCGTGGATTGCCATTTCTGAAAGCATTTTTCTGTTTACTTCAATATTAGCTTTCTTTAATCCATTTATAAAGGTACTATAAGACATACCATTTAATCTAGCTGCAGCATTTATTCTTGTTATCCAAAGCTTTCTAAAATCTCTCTTTCTCAATTTACGTCCTACATATGCATATTGAAGAGATTTCATTACAGCTTGATTAGCTGGTCTGTAAAGTTTGCTCTTTGCTCCGTAATAGCCTTTTGCAGATTTTAATATTTTTCTATGTTTTTTCTTTGCATTTACTGCTTTTTTTACTCTAGCCATCTATTCTCTCCTCCTCGTTCATCTAATTAGTATGGTAATAATGGTCTTATTCTTTTTTCATCTCCAGAACTTACTAATGTTGCTTTTCTTAAGTTTCTAACTCTCTTTGGAGATTTCTTGCCAGTTAAATGGCTCTTATATGCTTTGTTTCTCTTAAGTTTTCCTGATCCTGTTTTCTTAAATCTTTTTGCTGCTCCTCTATGTGTTTTCATTTTTGGCATAATGTTTCCTCCTTCCAAGTGATTAGTTTTTTGGGTTCAAATACATTACCATGTTTCTACCTTCTAGTTTTGGCTGCTTATCTATGCTTCCATACTCTGAAGTTAGTTCAGCGAATTTTTGAAGTACTATTTTACCCTTTTCAGTATGGCCCATTTCTCTTCCTCTAAATCTAACTGTAACCTTTACTTTATCCTCATCCTTTAAGAAATCAATAGCTCTTTTAGCCTTAACGTTTAAGTCATTAGCTTCAATACTAGGCGTAAGTCTAATTTCTTTTACAGTTATAACTTTTTGGTTTTTTCTTGCCTCTTTTTCTCTCTTGGCAAGTTCGTACTTATACTTACCATAATCCATTATTCTACAAACTGGGGGTTTCGCATTAGGAGCAATCATAACTAAATCTAGTTTTCTTTCATCTGCAATTTCCATTCCTTTTTTTGAAGTCATAATGCCAAGTTGTTCCCCATCAACATCAATCAGTCTAATTTCCTTTTCCCTGATTTCCTCATTAATCTGAAGTTCTTTAATATTAAGACACCTCCTAAACATTTTTTATAAATACAAAAGCGGATAGTTAAAACTATCCGCCAAATTACATGACAATAAAAGCAAAATACTTGCTATTAACTCGTCAATATTAACCTTATGAGCAGATAAGCTGTAAGGTGAGAAGCGGATACTTCTACTTTGTTTTATCTTTAATGTAAGTCTTAGTACATTATATTAAATCATTTGATATTTGTCAACATCTTTTATATTTTTATATTATTTGCATATTGCAATTTTAATTTTACTTAGTTTTAATGATTTTTTATGTTAAAACTGTTATTATTTTCATTATTTTTTTTATCTTATAACTTTATATATCTAATATTAACATAAACATTGGTTAAAATAATATTATAATTTCTAGTTTCTTAGACAAGATAAAACTTATAGATAAAGAGGTGATTAGTATCTTAAAGAAGAAGATAACATTTTGTATTGTGATAATTTTTCTTTCGCTTTCCACTTTCTTAGTATATGAAAAATATTTTTCTAATATAGATTTTGTTAATATTTCAAATGGAGATAGATTTTTTATTTGGTTTACAACATTAATTGTATTAACTTATTATATAAGACTTGATTTTAAGCCATCACTAGTCACTGCTTCTTTTAGTAGTGAAAAAAAGAAAATTGATGATTCGCCTAGTGAAAACAATAAGCCTAACGTATCTTTTAAAGATGTAGCAGGATTAGATGAAGTCAAGGAAGAACTCCAGGAAATCATTGATTTCATAAATAACTCAGAAAAATATATGAAGATGGGGGCTAAAATTCCTAGAGGAGTTCTATTTTATGGACCGCCAGGCACAGGTAAAACTTTGCTAGCTAAGGCATTAGCAGGAGAAACAAATTCTACCTTTTTATATGCAAGTGGTTCTGAGTTTGTTGAAAAATACGTAGGTGTAGGTGCAAAGAGAGTTCGTACATTATTTGAAAAGGCAAAAAAAGATGCCCCTAGTATTGTATTTATAGACGAGATTGATGCTATAGGCTCTAGGAGAAATTCAGATAGTAACAATGAAAAAGATCAAACCTTAAATCAACTTCTCGTAGAAATGGATGGTTTTTATCGAGCTCAAACAGTAATAGTCATAGGAGCAACAAATAGACTTGATCTCTTAGATGAAGCACTTCTAAGACCTGGTAGATTTGATAGACATATATATGTTGGAAATCCAAATGTTAGAGCTAGAAAAGAGATATTTGGTGTTCATACTAGAGATAAACCTTTGGATGCTAGTATTGATATAGAAGATTTAGCTAGAAAAACCCATGGTTTTTCTGGTGCACAGTTAGCTAACATAGCAAACGAAGCAGCTATAATCGCTGTAAGAAATAAAAAGAAAGTAATAGATATAAATGATTTTAACTCAGCTATTGAACGAGTAGTAGCAGGTCTAGAAGTAAAGAACCCTTCAGTATTAGATAAAGAAAAAAATATAGTATCTTGTCATGAAGCCGGTCATGCTCTTGTAGGAAAGCTTTTAAAAGTTGATATGATACAAAAGATATCAATAGTACCTAGAGGGCAAGCATTAGGATACGTTCTAAGGATGCCTGATGAAGAAAGATACCTAATGACAGAAAGAGAACTTCGTGACAAGATAAAAGTACTTCTAGCTGGAAGAGCTGCAGAACATGCTGTTTTTGGTGAAATAACAACTGGCGCAAAGGATGATTTAGTAAAGGCAACTGAAATTGCTCAGGAAATGGTTTGTAGCTATGGTATGAGTTCTCTTGGAAATATATCTATAAAAGAACAGTATATTGAGTATTCTTTTAATAATGTTGACAGTGAAATAAAGAAAATTTTAAAGGAGTGCTATGATGAAGCGCTAAAATTAGTTGAAGCTAATAAAAACTTGTTAAGAATAATTTCTGAATATCTTCTAGAAAACGAAACAATGACTGGAGATGAACTAGACAGTATTGTTTATCAGTATAACGACTCACATGTATTAGCTACTTAAAAAATTGTAGATAATTTAGTCAGTTCACTACCAAATTATAAAAATAAGGAAGAGTAATATACCTTCCTTATTTTTATATCTAAAACTATCTTGATAATTATATGGTAAACTAGATTATTATAGAGGAAAACTTATAATAAAAGAATTATAACGCCTTGTACTATTCCAATAATAAATCCTAGAACTCCTCCTAGTATTTCGATATGTTTGAGCTCCTGTCTTGCAATTGAAACAATAATATCTTCTATTCTCTCTATTTCAAAAGAATTAATTTTCTCTTCAACAATCTCAGATAAGCTAATATCCTCAGAAGCTTTATCAATCATTTTTTTCATTAAATCACTAATAATATTTTCTCCATCTTTTTCAATAAACTCATCTACATATGAATAAATCATGTTCTTAAATATACTAGGTATAATCGACGGAAGCTTGTCTTTTATTATTTCATTAATTTTATTTTTAATGACAGACTTAATTTGTGCTATATTCTGTTCTCCCATTGCCTTGTCTACAATTTCCTCTAGGGATAAAAGCTCATTTTCAATAACATTCCCAATGCTTTTTGCTATTTCTTCTCTACGCTTTGGTATTAAGCCTTGAATACTATAATTAATTAGTGGAACCTTCACAGGATAAAAAGGTCTAAACAACAACTTAATAGCAATAATATTTGTAAGCCATCCAATTAATGCCCCAATCACAGCTAATATCAAAACCTTTAGTATATACATAGACTCACCTTCTAATAACATTATGCGACTCATTATAACATATTTCTCAGGAATATTAAATATGGTTATAATATAATCCATAATCCTATAAGAAGAGTTAGGTCATCTTCCACAGTCTCGCAACACAAATTTATTTGTTCGCTGTCGCTCTCATAAAAACATCCTTTCAAAGTTAATATCCTTTGAAAGGATGAGAAGAAATATCACTACAACATAAATCACAACCTTCACATATTGTGACCTTGTTTAGAAAAATATTTTTAATTATGTTAATTATGTCAAAATTATCGGTGCCATTGTCAAGATGAATAATGATTTTTTTTGGCGCAATAGTAATAAGTGAGCTAATAAGTAAGTCATCATAATTTATATCTATTTCTGATAGTTCTTCTCCTAGTTCTTCAAGAAATTCATTGTTAATTGCCAGTCTTTTTTCATCTATTAATTTATACTTATTATTACTAAATATTATATTCACTTCTTCCCTCTTAGGCTCTTGAATTTCTACGAAATATTGAAGGATTTTAATAAATTCTTTATATTCTTTTTCTGCAAAATAATCTTCAATATTTTTATCAATAGCATCCTCTATAGTATCTAGATAGTATTTTAATCTAAAATTAATAAAGCCCTCTATATTAATTGAATCATTCTCCTCTAGAAAGTCTATTACAGATTTTAAAATTCTAGATTTCTTACTAATTTTATATATTATCCCTTCAGTATTGATATACTCATTTTTTTTCAAATAATCTAATGTACTTATCTTAATTTTGTCTTTTTCATTTTTATCAAAATAGTAAAGATTATAGTTTAATAGTCTTTCAACTATATTTTCTTGATATATGTCTATAATAACATCAGCAATACCATTAGCAATATAGTGTTTAAATACATTATTGATATTTTTATGTTTTTCATTGCTTTTATTACTTAAATTATAATCTACTAAATAAAAATCTCCGCATTTGCCTACATTTTTTTCTATAATTAAATCTTCTTTTTTAAAGATATTAATATATTTGTCTAATATTTCATCTGATTCAACCTTTGATGCGATTGTAAGCAATCTCACTCGATTCACTCCTTTCTGATGTAATAGTAGTATATGTTTAATATAAAGGTATATTCTCATAATAGAAATGTAATAAATGTATTAAAAAGTAATTATTGAACCTATATCTATAATTTTTTTATCACTCAGATAAATTGGTTTAATTTTATATTTTTTCAAAAAATCATTTATATCATGTAGGCTAGGATGATCATTCATTATTCCAGAAATCAATAGTTCGTTTTCTGATATCATACCCGTAGCCCCTCCAATGAAACCATAATTAAGATTGGGCAGTTCAATAAATCCTTCTTTAATAAAAAGTACATCAATACCATATTTTTTCAGCTCTTTATAAATAGAGCAATCAGAAGTAATGGCTGCACTTTCACTTATTATTGCTAAAGAACATTTTGTGTACCCTTGTTTAACATTAATAAGGTCTATACCTTCTTTTTTCATGTAGAATTTTAATTTTTCATCAGTAAATTTAGTATTATGAATGGCATATTTAGAAATCCTTGCTACATTATATGCAATGTTTTCAGGATAGTTTCTACTGAGTTTCTTTTCTCCTTCAACTACTTTTATACCATAAAATTTAAGTGTATCTTTATAATAATCATAGACATTTGGAGCAACTATTACTTTTTCATGGTTTATGGGATGTATTACAATGTCAGGATGGTAGGATATAGAGTCATAAAGGTCTTCGCATTTACAAGTTTCTATTAGCTTTAATCCGAGGTTTATTAAATTTGCCTTGATCTCATTGTCTGCTCTACTATCTAAAATTGCGATACGAGCTTTATCATGAGGAATAAATGGGTTCCTGAACATAAAAGAATGTCTCCTCTCCTGGCTTTATTAATATCATATATACCACAAATTCAATATTAAAATACAAAAAAACAAAAAAGTCTTCCTTAAGAAGACTAAATGAATTGTATGTATGGAGGCGACACCCAGATTTGAACTGGGGAGTAAAGGTTTTGCAGACCTCTGCCTTACCACTTGGCTATGTCGCCGTGGAGCGGAAGACGAGATTCGAACTCGCGACCCTCGCCTTGGCAAGGCGATGCTCTACCACTGAGCCACTTCCGCATGATTATTTACTTTATTAAATTTACTTACATTGCTACTTCAGTATAAGAAAATGTTCTGCACCAGATTTTAAAAAATCTGGTGCCCAGAGGCGGAATCGAACCACCGACACGGGGATTTTCAGTCCCCTGCTCTACCTACTGAGCTATCTGGGCGCAATTCCTTTCCTAGCGACAGATTTTAGTATACAATATTTTTGACACAATGTCAATAGTGTATTTAATAGTTTTTTCTTGCTAGAACTAGATAATGGGCCTTATACAACTCCTAATTTACTTTAAATCTGACTCATTTAATAATGATACAAGTTCATCCCTATTAAACTTGTACTTTTCATTACAAAAATGACATACTAGCTCTGCTTCCCCATCTTCTTCAATTATTTTATTTAATTCTTCTCTTCCTATAGCAATTAACGCTTTTTGCATCCTTTCAACTGAACAATCACAGGTTAATTTAACCGATGTCTTGTCTTTTATATCCATTTTAAAGCCATTGCAAACATTAAGTAGTATATCTTCTGGTGTATATCCTTTTTCAATCAATGATGATACTGGTTCTATATTTGCTAAATTAGCTTCGAGTTTATCCAAAGCTTCATCTGTTGCCTCTGGTAGTACTTGAATTATATAGCCTCCTGCAGCTTTTATTGAAGTATCTCTATCAACAAGCACACCTAAAGCAACTGCTGATGGTTGCTGTTCTGAGTAAACATAATAATTAGCTAAATCCTCAGCAATCTCACCTGTCACTATATCAGACTGTCCTATATAAGGTTCTTTCAAACCATAATCTCTAATAACTGTGACTTTTCCATTTTGCCCAACTGCTCCACCAACATCTAGTTTCCCATTGTTTTTTAATGGCAAGTCAACACTAGGATTACTTACATATCCCTTTACTTCACCCTTGCTATTGGCTACTGCTAATACCGTACCTAAAGGGCCGGCTCCTTTTAACTGTAAAGAAACTGTTTCTCTTTCGTTCTTAAGCATAGTGCCCATAATAGTAACAGCAGTCAAAGTCCTACCTAAAGCTGCAGATGCTGTAGGTGTTGTGTTATGTATATTTCTAGCATTATTAACTAAGTTTGTTGTCTTGGCAACAAAAACTCTAATATTTCCTTCATCATCCATAGCTCTTATAACATAATCCTGCATAAAATCCTCCTAATATATTTTCTTCAACGCTTTATTAAAATAGAATATATATGCTCATACTTATATTTTACTTAAAATTGAGAAATTAATCAAAAAATATGAAAGCCCCATGAAGGGGCTTGCTACCGTCAGAAAACTATATATATAAAGTTTCGTATAATCGTCGATTATAGTTTTGTAACATTTGTAGCTTGAGGTCCTTTTTCGCCTTGAACTATTTCAAATTCAACGTTTTGTCCCTCATCTAAAGTCTTGAATCCATCTCCAGTTATTGCTGAGTAGTGTACAAATACATCTTCTCCAGCTTCAGTTGAGATAAATCCATAACCCTTTGTTGCATTAAACCATTTTACTGTACCTTTAACCATTTAAAACATTCCTCCATATACTGAAAAATTTGCAGATGACTTCTTATGTACATCCACCTTCAATTGCTAGTTTATCACATGAAAATCCCTTTGTCAATTAATATTCCCAGCTAAATCCCTATTTATTCAATGCTTGAATGCTAGTCTCAATCCCTTTATTTTAGCACTACAAAGGTTAGTCTTTCGCTTTCATTATTTGGCGATTCATTTGAATATCCATTATATATATTGACAATTTTAAAACCAGCTTTTTTTAGGGCATTTTCTACTTCAAAAGTAGTATAAGCTTTTTCAACATGTAGTTCGTCAAATCTTCTATACAATCCTTCTTCCTTAACAAAAAAAGTTATATATAATTGGCATGTGTCATCAGATTCATTATACTCATTTTCCCAAACATAGAATATTTCCTCATTGTCTTCAACGAAAACATTGTCACCTATAATATTTTTTAGTTTGTAGTATGAGTTTATATCAAAAATAAATACTCCATCAGATTTTAGATGATTATATGCATTCTCAAAGGTTTTTACTAGCTCAGAATATTCAGTTATGTAGTTCACGCAGTCGCATACAGAAATTATTGTATCAAATTTCATGTTGATACTAAAATCTGTCATATCCTGCTTAAGTAGTTGAAAATTTCTGTGTGAATCAAGCTTATTATATGCCACGGATAACATGTCTTCAGACAAATCAAATGCTGTCACATTATACCCTTCTTTACACAAAAGCGCTGTAAAATTGCCAGTCCCACAGCCCATCTCTAACACTTCTCTTGGTTTTTTATTATGTCTCTCTAAGATGCTTTTTATAAAATCCAACCAGTTACTATAGTCTACATCCATCATTAGTTTATCATATATATAAGCAAATCCTGTATAAGCCTCCATCATTGTCCCCTTTTCTAAACATTCCAATATTCTACATTAATATCTACTTAATTTTAGTATAGTTTTATTAAATATTCAACTATTCTCTTTATCCTTTGCATCTTTTTCACTCTTATTTGTGTTTTTTCTACTACGTACTGTCATAATACCACCAATTCTACCTGTTTCTTTTGCAGTTAGTCCTCCCCATCCAACTTCCTTAATCTTATCCATTAGGCCTAGTTCCCTTGCAATCTCATATTTTAGCCTGTCTTGAGGTGTTTCAACTTTATGCTTTTTTTTCATAATAAATCATTCCTCCTTTTAGCTATTATTTGAAAAAAGAGAAATATTATTCTTTTACTATTTGTAATAAAGATATTACCTAATTTAAACAAGTATTAAGATTGCGTAAACCTTAGGAAATTCACTTGATTTATAAACATCATAATGTTAAACTAAGACCTGTGAAAAGATACTACTTTCCCACTCCCCCTTTAATATATATTTGTATATATTAAAATTACATTAAATAAAGGACCTACTTTCCCCAGGTAGGTCCTTTACTATTTTATGAGTTTATTAAAACATATTTTTTTACATTGTAAAAGCAACATAAATCGTATAGATAAAAATTAAAAAGACTATAAATAAAGGAATAAATGAAACAATACTAACATTTTCTTGAAAACTAGCATTTGTATCCTCTTGCTGGATATTTTCTCCTTTTGGTAAAAGTCTTAGAAGAAAGTAAACAATCACTCCGCAAACAACCGCAATAAAACCTATTCCAATAGCTCCTATAATCATAGTAGCCGTATCTAAAATAGCTCCTGATGCTACAGCTACATCTGCAGCCATCTCTGGATCTATGTTTATCTTAGTAATAAGCATTCCTAATATTAGAGCAAAGGCGTTATTAGTTGTATGGGCAATCATAGAAGAAAATATGCTATCTGTTCTATAGACAATATATCCAAATAGCACTCCTAAGAACATTGGACCAAGTAAATTTTGTATGTTGAAGTGAAATACTCCAAATAGCAATGCAGAATACATTATCCCCGCTTTTATTCCTTTTTTCTCATAGGCTTTCATTATAAAGCCTCTAAACATTATTTCTTCGCATATTCCTGCTGATAATGCAACTACTATTAAACCTATTATCATCTCTTGTCCGTTTTCAGGTATAGGTATAGGATTAGGATTTATTTTCCCAAAGAGATTTAGAATAATCATCATTAAATAATTAAAGAAAACCCCAATAGGATACGAAAAAACGACTATTATTGGAATAATTAAAGCTTGTTTGAGCGAAATTTTATTAAGTCTAAGAACTTTTTTAAGGCTATATCCTCTCATCTTTAAGAAAAAAATTGTAGGTGCTAAAATGATTATATATTCAGTTATTAATAAACCTGTATATATTCCTTTTATTTGTGCATATGAACCTAAAGTTAGTAGAATAATTCCAATAAATAAATAAAAAGAATTGGCCTCCAATATTGAAGGTTTAGAATTGTCTCTTATCATAATGTGTCCCCCTGCAAAGTATTTTTAATATCTCAAACACTATTGTATATAATTTATACAGTAAATTCAATCACTAGTAGCATATTCTGTATTTTTTAACTTTTACGATAATATATTATATTTAAGGAGGTAGAATTTCAGAATTGTTTTTGGTAATCTATTTATTAGTACAACAAATAGGAGGGGTTTAATTGTTTTTATTTAAAGGCTCAGGAGTCGCTATAATTACACCTTTTAAGAATAATCAAGTGGATTTTGATAAACTAGAGAAACTATTAGAATGGCATATTAAGGAGCAGACTGATGCTATTATTATCTGTGGTACAACAGGTGAAGCATCTACTATGAGTGATAAAGAGCGCTTAAAGACAATAAAATTTACTGTAGATAAAGTCAACAAAAGAATTCCTGTTATAGCAGGTACAGGAAGCAACAATACTCAGCATACAATAGAAATGAGTAAAAATGCCGAAAGTGCAGGTGTAGATGGACTGCTAATAGTAAACCCATATTATAATAAAACTACCCAAAGAGGCCTTATTGCTCACTATAATACTATTGCAGATAACGTGAATATACCTATAATTGTGTACAATGTTCCTGGAAGAACTGGACTTAATATAACTCCAAATACTTTAGCTGAACTATCTAAGCATCCTAATATTAGAGGAGTTAAGGAAGCAAGTGGTAACATAAGTCAAGTAGCTGAAATAGCTCGTCTATGTCCAGATGATTTTGCTATTTATTCTGGAAACGATGATATGATAGTTCCTCTTTTATCTTTAGGTGGAATAGGTGTAATATCTGTAGTAGCAAATATACTTCCAAAAGATACTCATGATATGGTATTTTACTATCTTGAAAAAAACTTAGAAAAATCCAGATATCTACAGCTTAAAATGAAGCCTTTAATTGACGCTTTATTCATAGAGACTAACCCTATTCCTATAAAAAAAGCTATGAATTTACTGGGAATGGATGTTGGTGACTTAAGATTACCATTAGTTGAAATGTCAGATGAAAATGCTAAAATACTTAAAAAAGAGCTTAAGAATTATAATATGCTATAGGAGGTAGCCATGCTTAAAGTAATAGTAAATGGATGTCATGGAAAGATGGGGCAAGTATTAATAAATCAAATTGAGCAAGATAACGAACTTCAGGTTATTGCTGGTATCGACAAATATATTAATAAAGAAAATGTTGCCTTCCCTGTATATGACAATATCTTTGAATGCAGCAATAAAGCTGATGTTATCATAGATTTTTCTAGACCTGAAGCCTTACAGGGATTAATAGATTTTGCTATAAGGACTAATACTCCATTGGTTATTGCAACTACAGGTCTAAGTGATCAAGATATGAACAATATAAAAGATGCATCAAACAAAGTCCCTATATTTCAATCTGCCAATATGTCCGTAGGAATAAATGTATTAATAAGATTAGCACAGATAACTACTAAGTTAATGGAGGATTACACAGATATTGAAATAATAGAAAAGCATCATAATTTGAAAATAGATGCACCTAGCGGCACAGCTTACTTAATTGCAAATAAAATAAATGATAGTCTAAAGAATCCTAAAGAATATACTTTTGGAAGACATACTAAAACAGAAAGGCGAAAGGAAAACGAAATTGGAATACACGCAATACGTGGAGGTACTATAGTAGGAGAGCATTCCGTAATATTTGCTGGTAATGATGAAGTCATAGAAATATGTCATAGTGCTGCATCAAAAAACATATTTGCTTTAGGTGCTATAAGAGCTGCAAAATTTATAGCTAATAAAAAGCCCGCTTTTTATAACATGGATGATTTGATTGAAACTGTATTGTAATAGGAAAAGAGCTGAGTTATATCAGCTCTTTTATTAATTATGCTACTGAATAAGTAACTAGCATAAAATCAGAGATTTTGGCTATCTACTTAATCAACAAATGAAAATATATATGGTATATTTCTATAATAATCGCCATAGTTTAAGCCATAGCCAACTATAAATAAATCAGGAATAGTGAAACCTACATAGTCTGGTGTAATTTCAGTCTTCCTTCTTTCGGGTTTGTCTAACATAACACATGATTTAATGCTGTTTGGATTTTTCTTTTTTAAATGCTCTATTATTTTTTCCATAGTTAAGCCGGTATCCATAATGTCATCAACAACTAATACATCTCTTCCTTCTATATCATCCTTAATATCGTTAATAATTTCTACTTGACCAGAAGATTCTTCATTATGACCGTAGCTTGCCGTAGTTATGAATTCGATTTGAGTTGGTATTCCAATCTCTCTTACTAAATCTGCAGCAAAAATAAAGCTACCTCTTAGGAGAGAGACAACTACTAGCTTTTTGCCTTCATAATCTTTACTAACTTGTTGCCCTAGCTCTTTGACTCTTTTGTTAATATCCTCAGTAGAAAATAGTATTTTTTGTTTTTTATTCATTTCCAAAAAACAGCCCCTTTACAAAATTATGAACCTATATAAAGACAATCCTATCTATTTAAAATCAATTCTAATCCAAACAATAAGCTTTGTCAATAATTTGATTATGGTATTC
Organism: Proteiniborus sp.; assembly: GCF_040308045.1. Taxonomy (NCBI): domain Bacteria; kingdom Bacillati; phylum Bacillota; class Clostridia; order Eubacteriales; genus Proteiniborus; species Proteiniborus sp. Next base: position 6,700 of record NZ_JAWRHZ010000007.1, on the reverse strand, counting down.
TTTAAAAAGGCTAAGGCACTTTAAAAAACTTTTATGTTTATTTTGGAATAACCAATGACTAAAAAAATATATAATAATATATAATTAAAAATAGAAGGATTTTTCAAAATAATATCGAATATATACTAATGGTAAATACCTTTACGACCTATTTAATGTGTAAAATAATATTTTACATACAGGTATTTTTGTCTTCTTTTGACTAAACTTATAATGGTATTGATTACAACATGATCTTAATTATTGGAGTTGATAAAATGGACGACACTAAAGAAATAGAAAGAAAATTACAAGAGCTTTCAACTTCATTTATTCTTTTATTTGATAAGCTTAGATATAAAGATATTATAAGTCAAGAAGAATATGATACTCATACTAAAGTTAAAAAAGAATTCTTGAAAAAAATTGACGATAATTAGCAATGACTATTTTATTTCATTGTTTATTACTTCAATTTCTTGTGCTGTTAAACCATATATCTTAAATATCATTTCATCTAAAAGAGATTCTAACAATTCTTTTTTCTCTTTATATTTACATACATTATGCCCATCCATATTATTCCTCATATTCATTTTCCTGCATAATAGTCTTATTTCATCTACTGCCTCTCCTATTTTTTGTTGCTCACTTTTATGGGGAATGCATATTGGACTGTATTGAATATGAAATATCTTAAGCTGTGGAAATAGTTTTCCTTTCTCTCTTATTAGAGTGCTGTATAAAAAATAGTAAAGCTTTGAATTTAATAAAGCAAGTATGTATTTAATATCTAATACGCTTTCATAATCATTTCTTATTACTAAAGAATAAAGAGTATTTAGAATATAATATTTATCATCATCATATGAACATATAAATCTATCTGCAGTCTGTCTTATAATTAACTTTTCTTTATAAATCATATCGCTTCTCATGAAAGTTGCATATTCACCTTTTTTCCTGTCAATTAATCTTTTATCATCAATAAAATACAAGCCTGACCATTTGTGGTAAAACTTATGAACATTTTTACCTTCTAACACTTTTTTTGCATTTGGTGTATCTTCTTCTTTTGTCAAAAGCTTCTTTCTAATATTCCCAGTTGCTATGCCTGCGACAACTTCAGCAGCATCATTAATAATTAATGAACAGCTATTATATATTTTCTCTCTAAGTCTAAAAGTATCATAGGACGAATCAATATCAAATACATTTAAAAGTGTATTTTCGTAAAACCTCTGAGGGATTTCCTTATATTCAGCTACTTCAATATCTTTTTTCTTATCTTCACTACCTGAAATATTCCTGCACATAATTAGTTCGTTTGCTTTATCCCTATCTTTGTGCATAGAAATAATGATAACACTCATTCCAACATCTTCGAAAATTTCCTCTCCTAAATTTATAATACTTGTAATTGAGGAGTTGTCTAATATATATTTCCTAGTTTGCGCGAAATTATTATTAGATAATAAGTTGCCTGGAAGAATAAAACTCATATAACCACCTTTTTTCAAAAAAGATATTGAGTTTTCTATAAAAAGACTATAAATATCAAATCTACCTACTGCAGTAGTAAACTTTTTCTTTAAATACTCTTTGTCATAGTATTTATTTAACCCTCTATTCTCTAGATACGGAGGATTACCTAATATTAAATCAAAAAAATTCTTATCTATTGATGATGCTACTAAGAAATCTTCAGTAAACAACTTAAAATTATAGAAATAAAGCTTGCCAGTTCTATTAAGTGCTTTAATCATCAGCAAATATTTGCATATTTCTATTGCCTTAGAATCAATATCTATTCCATATAAATTATTCTCAATAATGATTTTGCATATTTCTTCATTAGAATAATTAGTTTTCTCTAAATACAACTCGAATAATGAATCAAATAAACATAATAAAAAGGCTCCGCATCCACAGGCAGGCTCTAATACCCTAATGTTTTCAAGCTTATTAGTTAAAAAAATTCTCTTCATAGAATTGTCCACCATATTTTTGACTATCCATTCTGGTGTATAAAAGATACTGTATTTTTCTTTTTTGTTGCTCTTTTTTCCAGCCATATATTCATAGATTTTTAATAAAGTAATAGGGTTATTCCAAAATTCTTGTAAATCATGACAATTAAGAATAGAATATACATTGCTGTCATAGACCTTTAGTAGCTTTTTTATTCTTAATTCTTTCATCTGTTCATCTTTTATACCATTAGCTTTTATAGCAAGTAGAATAGAAGAATTGATTATGTCATTCTCAAAATATCCATAAGTTTTTTTTGAATATAATTCATATATCCTGTCAATTGTAGCTAATAAAGGCTTCACTTTTTTCACCTACACTTAGTTATCAATCTTATTCTGAAGTAATATTTTTTTTATCTCTTTTAACTCTAAAAGAATTTTGTTTAGTGAGTACTGTATGCTAACAATTATAGTCAAAAAAATAAAAAAAACAATAATTTTATAATCCATCTTATCACCTCAATAGAATTATATCAAAAACAAGACCATTTAAAGGTCTTGTTTTTTTCCCTCTCTATTATTATCTTCTCTTACAAACTCAAGCTTTGATATTGAAACCTCAAAGGCTACCTTATTTATTACTTCCCCATCACCAATCTTTTTCTGATATTCACGGCTTTGTATTCTTCCCCATAATCTTATATGGTCGCCAACCTGGAGCTTTTCACAAAATCTTGCATTTCTTCCCCAAGCGATGCAAGGTATGTAATCAGATTTGTTATAAGGCCTATTTACTGCTACTAATAAATCAGTTATCTCTCTACCAAATGGAGTTGTTCTGTAAACAGGTGCTTTACAAATGTACCCATCAAGGAATATCTCATTTGGTCTTTTCAGCAATTCATTAAGTTCTTCTTCAGTTTCGGGAACATATGCATCCCTTGCAAAAACTGTTAGAACTAACTTGTTGCTACCGTTTTGATATCTGTTATATGACCTTAGTTGTCCTTCTACTACTAAATTTACCCCTGGTTTTAAATCCATGTTAACTAAAAGCCTTTCAGATATAGTAATTGGTAACACGTCAGAATAGTCACTGAGTCTTGGTACTTCTAAGTCAAAGGAATAGAAGCCCTCCCCATACATCTCATGACTAAACTCCTTTTCAGTGATTATCTTGCCTACTACGGTTATTGAATTAGTATCAATTACCTTGTCAGCCATCAAACCCCACTCCCCTTCCTATTCTTATGTTTTTTTAATCTAGAATATGTTTATTCTTCAAGGTTTAATAATATGAATTATTTTTTGAATCATTAGTAATATAATATTAAAATAGTAAATAGTTCCTTTCTATGTTTATTAGACACAAAATAGAAAAATCCTTCATGCTATAAAAATATTATTTTTAGACAATAATGAAAAAAACTTATTCTGTAAAAAGAATAAGTTAATTATATTTCATATTATTTTAGCATGTTTCTTATCATACTATTTCCCTTATCCATGCCTTGAGCTCCAAGCATTAATATTAAATCTTTTTTTTCAACTATCTTTAAAGCTTCTTTCAAGGCACTGTTCAGTGTCTCAAAGACTAAATATCCAATTCCCATTTTATCTAAAACTGTCTTATATGCTAGTGTCTCCAAGTCTCTTACTTTATCTTCTGCCCCTATTGTATCTTTACTGAGAGTTAGTAACATCCTCACATCTTTCATAGTACTGCACCATCCACCTATAACCTTTGCATTAGCCCTATTTATTTCAACTCCTCTACTCCCTCTTATTGCATTGATAATTATCAATTTATTAAAATCTAATGCCTGTATAGTTTCAAAGACAACTTCATACCCTTGTGGATTATGACAGAAATCATCAATCACTATATAATCCTTGTTATATATCACATTAAGTCTTCTATCTATTCCAGAAAATTCTTTCAATGATTTTGCTATGTCATATGGTTGTACACCTAAACATAAAGCTCCACTAATAGCAGCTAAAGAATTATATACATTATGCCTACCCATCAATTTCATTGCAACAGGTATTTCCATTGGTTCAATCTCTGAACTGTTTAATGCAGTAAGTCCTCTTTGGATATATAGATTAAACTTAATATTATCTGTAAGCTTTAGGCTAGAAGCAGTAATACTTGCCTTCGAGTTTAATCCATAAGTAACTGCTATTGTATTTAAATTACCTTCTATAAGTTTAAGACCCTCTTTATCATCTATATTTATTATTGAGATCCCATTTTTCTTCAATGAGTCAAAAAGTATTTTCTTCGATTTTATATAGTCAACTTTTGTTTTATGAAAGTTTATATGGTCAAAGCCAATATTAGTATGTATAGCTATATCAAAGTCCAATCCATTAACCCTCATTAGCTTGAGCCCATGAGATGATACCTCCATAATGGCAACTTCAATTTCTTCTTTTACCATTTCATTTAGGACACGAAATAAAATTTCAGGCTCAGGTGTGGTTAAATTAGTAGGGATATGTTTTCCATCAAATCTTATACCAAGGGTCCCAATAACTCCTGCTCTAATACCTGCAGTCTTTAAAATATGCTCTAATAAATATGAAGTAGTAGTTTTGCCATTGGTACCTGTTATTCCAATTAAAATTAGCTTATGTGATGGAAAATCATAGAAACTATTGAGTAAATCTGCAAGTTTTTTTCTTGAATTTTTTACTTTAATCACAGGTACATTATCGAATGCAATATCTTCCTCGGTATAAATAATACTTGCTCCATTTTTTACTGCTTCACGAATATATTTGTTTCCGTTTTGTTTTAATCCTTTAATAGCAACGAAAGCAAAACCTTCCTGTACTTTGTTTGAATCACAAGTAACTCCGGTAATTGTTATTCCATCAATCTTCATTATCTTAGCTCCCCTTCTAAAGCCATTAGTAAAGAACACATATCAAAAATAGTATAAGTATATGTTTTGCCTACATAGCTTATTTTATGTGCAATCAATTACTTGCTTTTTGAGTTCCATTATATTCCGATAATATTTTTTGAAATAAGTCAAAGAATAATTAAGAGGTGATTTATATGAAAGACAAAAAAATATCTCCAAACGCAAGGCAAGCTTTTCAAAGTTTCAAAGAGGAATTAGCAAAAGACATGGAAGTTGATTTGCGGGACAGAGATGATCATATTACAAAAATGATGGAAAACGAAACATCAGACAAATATACTCATTTAGGAAGATCATAATAAGTAGATAGCCAAAATCTGCAATTTTGTGCTAGTCATCTATACAGTAGTTAAAACAGTAAAGTAAGGCTTAAAAAGTCTTACTTTACTGTTTTTTTATTTGCTTTCCGCTATTATCAATATAAAAATCATTTTTATAGATAAGCTCTGATATAGGAACAATCTTATATCCTTCTGCCTGCAGCTTTTCTAAAACAATAGGTAGATATTGAGACACATACTTAGCATTATTATGAAAAAGTACTATTGAACCATTTTTTACATTTCGAGTGACTCTATCTACTACTGGCTGTACCCCAAATTCTTTCCAATCAAGAGAATCTACATCCCACTGAATTACATAATAGCCATTTTCTCTACAGGTTTTTATTAATCTATCATTGTAATCCCCAAAAGGTGGTCTAAATAAGGTAGTTCTTTTTCCTATTATATTTTTTATGCTTTCCTCAGTTGTTTTTAACTCTTTAATAATTTGTATTTCATCTAATTTAGACATATAGGGATGATTTGTTGAATGATTTCCAATTTCATGACCTCTTCTATCTATTTCTCTCACTACTTCAGGATATTTTTTTACCCAAAAATCCACAAGAAAAAAAGTAGTTTTCACATTGTATTTATCTAATGTATCTAGTATATCATTAGTAAAATCCGTTCCCCAAGCTGCATCAAAACTTATTGCAATCTTTTTTTCAGGTGTATCAACATAGTATATTGGTAGTTCCCTAGTTGTTGAAAACACACTCATTATTCCATTTTCACTTATTATTCCTGTAAATATAACAGATGCAACTACAAGTAATAATACTGCTGTTATTTTTATAGTAGCCTTTTTGTCAAATATATAAATTTTCATTTGTCCCCTCCTCACAAAGGTTTTTAATATAATTTATTCGGGCATTTTAGTATTATTACCTTATAAATAAAAAAAAGCTTTGCTCTCCACAATTAAATAAGTATATAAAACAAGTCTATTTAGAGTATTGGGTTCATGAAAAGTTATAATATAGTTAAAACATTAGAAATATTATAGATAATTCACTATTGATATTAACCTTAATTATGGTTATAATATAAAGAATATTAAAATTTTTAAAGATTGTGATAAGGAATAGTACATTTGGGGAACTTATAAGAGAGCTGAAGAGTGGTGGAACTTTGGTAGGGGAACTTTATGGAAGCAGCCTTTGAATCTCACATTGAAAAATAAGAGTTTTACTCTTAAGTAGATGGTGACGTGTCCTCACGTTATAGAGGATAGAATGTGTTTACATATTCTTACTGAGTGAGCGATTTTTCGCTTATGAGGGTGGTACCGCGAAGTTAATCCTTCGTCCCTATCTGGGATGAGGGATTTTTTATTACTTAAAAAGGTAATGTAAAAAGTTCTATGAAAAAACAAGAGTCAAAAAGTAGTGTTTTTAAAGCAAATTTTGAGTAGGTTCTCCCGCCACCCTTGACAAAAATAAGAAAATGCTTAAGCAAAAGTAACAAGGGCGAAGGGAACTCAAAA